>JAYVZW010000388.1:0-3892 GCA_043783015.1 Verrucomicrobiota bacterium | reverse complement strand
ATAGCAGGTCTCAAATAGCCGCCCGCCGGTTCTCTTTTCGCAAACAGGATCTCGACATGGAATTCTTTGAGCGACGCATCGAGCGTGCTCTGGCTCACCGCGCCACCTTGCCGATTGATCAGAAAGTCTGCCGTGTGGTCTGGAGCGAGTCCGACGGCGTGCCCGGAGTGATCATTGACCGTTATGGCGACCACATTGTCCTGCAAACGCTGACAACAGCCATGGACATGCGCAAGGAACTGATCGCAGAGGCCATCCGCAAGGTTCTCAATCCGAAATCCATCATTGAGCGCAACGATTCGCTCATGCGAAAAGCGGAAGGTCTGGAGCAGGTAAAATCCGTGCTCTACGGCACTGCGCCCGCCCCATTCATGGTCAAATCCGGCAAGACAATCTTGCGCGCCGACCTCATGGAGGGTCAGAAAACGGGCTTGTATCTCGACCAGCTCGACAATTACACGCAGGTCGGACGCTATGCCAAAGACAAGCGTGTGCTGGATTGCTTTACCAATCAGGGCGGCTTCGCCCAGGCCTGTGCCGAAAACGGTGCGAAATCCGTCCTCGCCGTGGACAGCAGCGAACCGGCCCTGACCCTCGCGAAGATGAACGCGGACTACGCGCAGTTGAAGATCAATTTCATCAAGGAAAACGTCTTCGATTTCCTCAAGGACATGGAAAAACGCGAGGAAGTTTTCGATCTCATCATCCTCGACCCACCGAGTTTCACGAAGACAAAATCCTCAATCAACGACGCCCTCCGCGGCTACAAGGAAATCCATTTGCGCGCCCTGAAAATGCTCAATCCCGGCGGCGTGCTCGTGAGCTTCAGTTGCTCCCATCACATCACTGGAGGCGATCTCCGGCAGGTCATCATGTCCGCAGGAGTGGACTCCCGCCGCGCCCTGCGCCGTCTGGCCACCTATACCCAGCGTAGCGATCACCCCATCATCTGCGGCATCCCGGAAACAGAATATCTTAGAGGCTATGCCGTGGAGGTCATGGGCGCTTGGTAAGAGATACGCCGATTGAACTTTTTTTCGAAATACATCCCATGGACTACGGTGACTCGCTTCTCTGGGGCATCATTTTTGGCGCGATCGGTGCGGGGTATTTTGTCTATGGCAGGAATCAGGCGAACCCCATCATGCTGGTTCTTGGCATCTTGCTTTGCGTGTATCCCTTTTTCGTCAGCAGCGCGATGTGGACGCTCTTTATCGGTCTCGCCCTGACATTGGCCCCGCTCGTGCTCAATAAAAATCGCTCATGACACCGGCATGAAATTTACCAAGACATTTCCTGTAGGAACAGCTACTATTTTGCCATGAATGACGGAACTAAAGATGCAGAAGCTGGGAAACCACCTGAAAAAGCGCCCGTGATCAACCCGATCAAGCCACTATCGCTTAAGAACGTTTTTTCGGCCAAACCTCAGGTCCAAAAGAAGAGTTTTATGCAGTCCAAAGGCGCAAAAGGCGGTGGCGGAATCCGCCAGATGAGGTCGCAGCGCGGCAGATAATGCAAGATATCCCAGCAGACTCGCGAGACTGTGCTATACTGAACATCTATGGCAGACATCAAACGATCCACCTTCATGCGCCGTTCCGTTGATCATGTTACTGACGAACTGGTGACAGCCCTGTCCGACGGAGAAGTCATCGAGTTCAAACCGCTCTTCCTGAAAGTCTATGAAGGATTGAAGCGCAAGAAGGCCGTCAGTGGTGGCGAGGAAATGCTGCGCCTGCGTTGCTACGAGAAGCTGCAAAAGCTTTCCAGCCGATGCCTGGTCAAAAAGGTAGGCAAAAACTACCATGGGCTAAAAGGTCTCGATCAGGAATCCAGCGTGCATCAAATTGCCCGCGCGGAAGCCGCCATTGCCGCCCGCGCCGCCGCCCGCTGAACCGCAGCATGGCCAAACCCAACTACCAATTCGAGAAGCGGAAGCGCGAGCTCGCGAAAAATGCTTCCAAGGAAGCAAAACGCCTGCGAAAGCTGGAAAAGGGATCTTCATCAGAATCCCCCGAGATTATTGAGCAAGTCATCCCCGAGGCGCTCCCCGCAAAAGTTTGAGTGATAATCAGCCTTCCTTCGGATCATAAAAACGCCACATCCGGTCTCATTCGCGACATGATTGGACCATCCACTCGGCTGCATCACGCATTGTAATATGGCACAGAAAGGACACACCGGACGCGAAGGCGAATCTGCCAAAGTTTTGGGCAAGATCGCCGCCGTCATCGGCCTGGTCTGGGCCTTGCTGGCCTATGCCTTCTCCGACGGCACTTACATCCTTGTCCTGCCTGTCGCCCTGATCCTCGCGGGAGGTATGACGTTTTTTGTCGGACGGAATTTTGCGAAGGGCCGTTAAGTTTGTAGTGTTTTCCGGAGAGCATGTGCCTACAGCACAAATATGCCAGCAATGCGGCTCGCAACTTTGCCCGCGATTTGCGGTTTGTCATTCCCGGCAGATGATGCGGCGCGCTTGAAGCGAGTTCTGGACTTTTTCGGGTTCATCCGCAAGCATCAACCCTCGCCCTGCGTTTCTTCTTTCCCCGATGTCCCTCACTGATCTCCTCATCCAAACCGCCGCTGATGCCGGCTGCGAAAATCCACAGGAATGCCGGCAGACTCTGAACCAGGTGGCGGGACATCGGGGATCCATGATCGAGGCGCTGCTGGACTCCAATCTTGTGGATGAAGACCGCTTTTTTCAAAAACTCGGCGACCGTCTGCATCTCATTTTCGTGCCTGATGAGCAGCTTGAAACCGCCGACTCCCTGCACAGCCGCTTCCCCGCGAAGCTGGCACTGCGCTATCGTATCTACCCCACTGCTCTCAACGGGCCGGAGATTACTTTGCTTACCTACGATCCCTTCAATCTGGATGCAAAACAGGCCGTGGGTCATGAGGTGCGCAAGCGGATCACCTGGGGACTGGCCACGCGGCGGCGCATTCTCGAAGCCCTGCATCAAGGGTATGGAGTGGGCGCAGAGAATTTTGAGGAACTTCTGGAAGGCCGCGACACGGACGTGGCCCACGATGATTTAAAACAGGAAGTCAACGTGCTCGATGAGGCTGACGAGGAAGCCACGGTCATGAACTTTGTAAACCAGGTTTTCCGCGAAGCATTGAAAGAGCGGGCCACGGATATTCACGTTGAGCCGCTGGAACGTGACTTGCGCATCCGTTACCGCATCGACGGCAAGCTCCAGGAAGTGCCCGTGCCTCCGAACATGCGTCTGCTTCAAGCCTCGCTGATTTCGCGTCTGAAAATCATGGCGCATCTCGACATCGCGGAGCGCCGCCTGCCGCAGGACGGGCGCATCAATCTCGAACTCGATGGCAATCCCATCGACGTGCGCGTGGCCACGATCCCCTCTGTGAACGGCGAGAGCGTAAGTCTGCGCCTCCTCACCCGGCAGAAGTTCGACATCGACAAACTGGGACTCAATGGAGACACCGCTGTCGCCATCACGAAACTTCTCGCCGCGCCCAACGGCATCATTCTGGTCACCGGCCCCACGGGCAGCGGCAAGAGCACCACGCTCTACACCTTCCTGCGGCTGCTTAATACCAAGGAGCGTCGCATCGTCACCATTGAGGACCCGGTGGAAAACAAGCTCGACGGAGTGGTGCAGATTGCCGTGAAACCGGAGATCGGCCTGACCTTCGCCGCCGGACTGCGCAGCATTTTGCGTGGCGATCCCAATGTGGTCATGGTCGGTGAAATGCGTGACTTGGAAACCGCGGAAATCGCCATCCGCGCCGCGCTCACCGGCCATCTCGTCTTCTCCACTCTGCATACCAACGACGCTGTTGGCGGCATCTCGCGCTTGCTCGACATGGGCATCGAGCCTTTTCTCATTTCATCATCGGTGCGCGCATTTCAGGCGCA
>JAYVZW010000387.1:0-3892 GCA_043783015.1 Verrucomicrobiota bacterium | reverse complement strand
TTTTGCTGGGTGATTCAGACACAGGGTCAGATGTCACATTAATGACCAATAATGCGCCATTCGTGACATTTTAGACGTGACACCAACGTGGCGTGCTGGTGCAGAATGAGGCGAAGCTGTAGGTGAAGATTGCGCACCAGAGCGCACAGATGCTCCATACGCATTACTGCGGCCTGAAGAGCCCGCAGGAGGCTAGGAGGTTCCGGTGGATCATGCCTGCAAAGAAGTGATGTGGGGATTAGGTGCGGTCAGATGCCCGCGCCCCCGTCAAGCTTGACAAATAAAATGGTATGGAGAAAATGCGGGCATGAAAGCGCCGGATTACTGGATTGCGGAGGGTGCGAAGATTGCTGGACCGTTCGCGGAGTCGCAGTTGCTGCCGATGTGGCGTTCAGGCCAGTTCACGGCGCTGGCGCAGTGCTGCGTTGATGGAACGGAGGACTGGATTTAGTTGAAGGTCGGGCCGATGATCTGGAGAAAGCGATTGCGCTTCGGGAACAGCGCGCGTTTCAGCCGCCGGTTGAGCGAGAGCCGGTGAATACTGTTCCAGACCGCACGTATGCCAGCCGAGTTTTTGTGGGAGAGAATGGTTGCTTGCGGATTGTGCTGATTTTGTTTGGGATTATCGGGCTGCTTTTTTTCCTCGTTCCAGGGCTTATACTTTTCGCTTTGACGGCCTTGATACCAGCGGGCAAATGGCACTGTGGGGCTTGCGGCAACATTGTCTCACAGAGATCATTATTGTGTCCGGCGTGTGATGCGATATTTGGAAAGAAACCCAAGCCGCGCGTTGATCTGCCGGCTGTGGACAAGGTAAAATCCGATGCTCCGGTGAAGCCTAATCGTTTTCTGGCCTGGATGACGAAGGTGAAGTGAAATCGCCGTGGGCGAGTCCTTTGTGGACAGATTGATATTGATGACGTGGTCTGCTCCCGATAGTGGGATTTATGAAAAAATCCATTTCCCCCCTGTTGCCAGACATGCTTGATTCCGCAGCATTTCAATATGAACCCTAGAATCCATTTTTCGCTTACTTTTCTTCTGGGCGCCCACTGCTGCCTGCTCGCACAGGAGCAACCGGTTTTCCCGCAGACTGCAGCGGCCGTTATTCAAAATGTCCCGGTAGTCGTGAAGCCGCCGCCTCAGCCAGTCTTCAACCCCCGCACCTATGGTGCGAAGGGAGACGGCACCGCCTACGATACGGAGGCGTTGCAAAAAGCCATCGATGCATGCGCCGGGACGCGCGGCAGCGTCGTGCTCTCGGACGGCATTTTTCTTTCCGCGCAGATCACCTTGAAGCCGGGCATGACGTTTTATATTGCGAAGGGTGCCACGCTGCGCGGAGGGCTTGAGCCGGGCGACTATCCAGACCTCGTGCCCGCGAGCGACTCCGCGACGCCGAACCGCCGCAGCCTTCTCTACGCCTGCGGCGCGGACGGACTGATCATCGATGGCGAGGGCGTCATCGACGGACGCGGCAAGGACGTGAAAATTGAAGGCAAGGAACCGACACGCCCCTCTCTGCTGCGCATTTTTCAGAGCAAGGATGTCACCGTCCGCAACATCACCCTTCGCAACCCAAAAATGTGGACGCAGGTTTACGCCGAATGCGATCGGCTCCTCATTGACCACGTCAGGGTCGAGGCTGCATCTGGCGACTACAACCTCGACGGCATGGACATCTTCGACTCAGCCGACGTGCAGATTCGCAACTGCCGCATTGATTCCGAGGACGACAGCATTTGCCTGAAAAGCCGCCGCGCCCGTGGACTCCAGCGCATCGTCGTCGAGAACAACCAGGTGCTTTGCCGGGGTGCAAACGCGATCAAATTCGGCACGGCCACACGCGGCCCCATCAACGATGTGCGAATCATAAACAACGTCGTCACCTACGCCCGATACGCCGGGCTATGCATCGAAACAGTCGATGGCTCGGCACTCAGCAATGTCGTGGTGAGCGGTCTGGAAATGAAAGAAGTCGGTCAGCCCATCTTTGTCCGGCTGGCCCGGCGTGCCGAAAGCCCGCAAGGAGCCGCCGCCGCGAGCCTCACCGGCGTGACCATTCAAAAAGTCCGCGCGTTGCGCACCCACGGCGTCACTGGCTCGGTGAACACCATCACCGGCGTGCCCGGACTGCGCGTTAGCAACGTCAAAATCAAAGACGTCTACATCGAGATGCCCGGCGGAGTGAACAAGGTTCCCGGCGCGCCGCTCGAACGGGAGAAAGAATATCCGCAGTCCAACCTCCTCGGCCCCACACCGGCCTGGGGCTTCTATGTGCGGCACGCCGACGGCATCGTGCTCGAAAACGTGACCGTAAAAGCCGCCAAACCCGACGCGCGCAAATGGCTCGTCGCAGACGACGCGAACGTGAAGACTATCAATTGCCACGACGAGCAGGCCAAACCTGCTGTGCCCAAACGTTGAAGTCCGTAGAGAAAACATGACATACCCCGCCCTGCATGATTGGGCCGCCCGCACAATGCGCCCTGCTCATCAGATCGATCTGCATCTCGGTGGTCAGTCCACAAATGATGCGATGCAGTTGCTGGTGAGCACCCCTTTCACGCTGGCCGGAACAGCCGCATGATTTGCGACTGTTCCGTGAAAAGCAGCTCCAGCACCGCGCCGAATAGACGCGGGGCGCAAACCAAGCCCGCTCCAAAGAGTCTAAAAGCGAACCCAAGTGACGGAGGCATCATGAAGCTTTTTCAATCTTACTTCTTCAACAATTCCACCATTTCCTGGCCCATGGCGAGGCCGACATCCATGTAAACCCTGCTATCGTGACCGTAATGGCCGTTGCCGCTGCCGCCACGGGCCATGTCATGGGTGTAGATGGTCGAAACATTACCCTTAAATTCGGGATGCTTGCCACTCTTGCCGTCCACGGCCATCATGGCCTCGAGGACTTTCCCTTCGTTACCGGCGATACCTTTGGAGGCTTCACCGAGGGTGCCCATGACAAACTTCGCGTTGGGGGCATCGAATTCCTTGCGCAGCGCCTTGATCAGGTTGATGAGGTTTTCCTCATAGTGGTCGGCATGAGCATCGTTTCCGCAATCCTTTTCGCCCTGCCACCAGAAGATGCCTGCGACTTCGTATTTCTGCGCGCCGGGATAGTGCTTATCGAGTTCGGAGAGGACCTTTTTGGCGTTGGCTATGTCGTCATCCCACTGCTTGCCAGCATACCATTCAATCGGCTTGCCAGTCTTCTTGTCAACGAACGGAGGCGGAGGTGTGTCAATCCCTTTCGCGGCATCCGCATCCCACATATCCGGTGCTTCTTTGTAACCGGCGACCACCATTTTCTTCACGCTTCCATCGCGTTGCTTGACGTCGGCGAGAATCCTCTTACTGCCGGGAGGAAGGAGATCCCAGCCGAGTGAACGGTTGCCGATGCAGCTCTTGAGGATCATGACAGGCGCGTCGATGGTGTTTCCAAGCGGGTGGCCGACTCCATATTCCACGCCCATGGTCTTGCCCGTGACGGTCATAAATTCGTTGTGCGAGACACTCGCTCCGCCGCCCTTGCCAGACATGATTTGCACATTCCGCACATCCTTTCGCTCAGTCCAGTTGCCGGAAGCGTCCACCAGAAACGGGTAAAGCTTCTCACCTTTGACTGCCGTTTCCAGAGTTCCCGGTTTGTCGCCAGTGATGAATCCGAGGCCAACCGCATTAGACTGGCCCATGATCAGGAAGACCTGGACGGGCTTGGACATGTCGGCTGGCTTGCCGTCCGGCTTGGGCAGTGTTGCGGCATTTCCCTCAGCGACAGCGTGCGGGATGGTAGCTGCAACCGCAAATGCGGCTAGTAACAATGGAGTCAGGAATTTGTGGCGAATTTTCATAAATAGTTTGTAGGTAATTTTAATTTTACACGATGGCA
>JAYVZW010000386.1:0-3905 GCA_043783015.1 Verrucomicrobiota bacterium | reverse complement strand
GTCCGGTTTCATACCAGCGCATTCCGTCCACCGAGAGCATCAGATAGAGCAGCCAGATGCCGACGACGGTGCCGAGAAAAACAAAGGAGAAAAACGTTGCGCGACGCAGCCGTGAAGTCGCCAGCGAAGGCATCCCCGCCGTGGATGCCGGATGATGACCCGCACGGGCGGTGACGCGCGCAGTGTGAGTCATGGGGGCCTGGACACTCATGAGGTCAGACGGTAAACATACCAGAGCACGCCGATGATGATCACCAGGAGAACGGGATAACGCAACGCGGAGAGCTTGCTGCCGTCCGTGTCATCATCTTCAGAGTCGCCCATGATGCCGAGGTCAATCGGGCGCGGTGTCATTTTGGAAATTTGCAATCGCGGCCCGGAGGCACGCACAATGGAGCGCATGGCCTCCGCCATGTCGGGCGGGAGATTTTCCCGGTCGATGAAAAAATGCGGCCACCGTCCCGGCCCGTCGCAGAGGTGAAATCCGAGCCTCCCAGAGCCTTCGATCTGCGACTCCGTGAGTTCCATGCCTTCGTAAATCTGGCCGAGCCATTCACGAAGCATCGCGCGCGCCTGCTCGATTGCATGGGCCGTAGGCAGGCGCGAGGGATCGATTTCGTGCGCGTCTGCAGCGCGACGCAGCGTTTCCAGAATCAACTGCGTTCGCCGAATACGGTTATGCAATCGATAGCTGCGGAAGTAATCGGCGAGCCGCGCGTAGGCCTCATTCCATTCCTCCTCAGTGCCGGTCTTTGGCGCAAAGTGGATGGTCACGGCCTCCATCGGGCCACCTGACATCACACTTTCTATCGCTTCCATTGGTAAGTCCAGCGCTCGGACAGAGGTTGCTTGCCGTCGTTTAGTTCACAAGTCATTTCGAGTAATTTCAATGTCGGCGGCGCATCCAGCTTGAAGAAGGCGCGCCAGCCGCCCGTCTCGGGATTGGCCATTACGCGTTTGTCGATCAGCTTTGCGCCCGCAGGAATGGTGATTTCCACACCGGGCGTCCAATCTGGCGCGGCACCATCTGGGACTTTGCCCTTGGTGAAATCAATCACAAAGAGAAAATCATTTGGGTCTTCTGGCGTGGCAATGGCCTCGCCGTAGCGGGTGGCGGTGACTTTCGCGAGATTGTGCTCATGCTCACCAAGCCAGTGCAATTTATAAGCGAAACGCAATGGCTCGGTAGCCGTCGGCAAATGATCCGGCTCCCACATGGACACCACGTTGTCCCAAGTTTCCTCACCGGTCGCCAGCTCAATCAAATGCAATTTGCCACGACCGAATCCTTCGAGAGGCTCCACCCACACGGCGGTGCGCTTGTGATATTGCGCTTCCAGATCCTCGAAGTGGCTGAAATCACGGTCGCGCTCCAGGAGGCCGAAGCCTTTGAGCGACTCGATGGTGAACACGCTGTGGCGCATTTCTTTGCCATTGTCCAGGGGGCGCCAGATAACAGGGCCGAAATTTTGTTCGATCAGTAATCCGTCCGAATCATGCACCTCGGGGCGGAAGTCCAGGGGTTTCGGATGGGTGTTTTCCCCGAACCAGAACATGCTCGAGAAGGGCGCGAGCCCCAGCAGATTCACCACCCTGCGCAGGAATAGCGATCCGCTGATGGTCATGATCGTTTCCTCGCCAGGCTGGATTTCAAATTCGTAGGCGCCCGTCACGCTTGGGCCGTTGAGCAGCGCGTAGAACTTGAAGGTTTTGTCTGCCGCCTTCGGCTTGATAAACCAGATATGGGTGAAGTCAGGGAACTCCTCCGGCCCGCCCCCCACCGTGTTGATCGCCACGCCACGCGCTGAGAGGCCCCAGCCGTATTTCGGCGACGCTGCACGAAAGTAGGTTGCTCCCTGGAACGCCACGAACTCCGGCCGATTCTTGGAATTGGGGTCCACGGCCAGCAGTTTGAAGCCGCTGTAGCCGGTCGGATTCCGCACCCCGTCGGGCACCGGGAGGCCGAAGTAATCGAACAAATCCTTGCTGAATCCGACCGGCAGCGGCTGTCCGTCCGCGATCTCGAAAAAGTCCACCGTCTTCTTGAACATCCATCCCGGATGAAAAAACTCCACGCCGCACGGACTGGCGTCAACATAAAGGGCCTTGTCCTTCCTGAACTGGATGCGCCGATGGTCGTCATACTTCAACTCCGCGAAAAACGGATCCAGCTTTGCTTCCGGCGGCGCGTAAGGCTTTTGCGCCAGTCGCGATGCGTAGGCCTCCAAATCCAGCAACGTCCTGATGGGCGGCGTGGAAGATGTGTCTTGTGCCTGCATCATGGCAGGCAGCACCAGCATCAATAAACCGGCGGAAAGTAGGCGAAGCGACATGGATAAACGTTCTTGTTTGACAAGGATCGGCAAGAATGGCGCGGCTTCCACGAACGTCAAGGAAAGGGACGCGCCATTTGTGGGCAAAGTTTATTTACCATGTTTTGCCGGGGAGCGGCCGTAAGTTGGGCGGCCGCGCTAATGCGGTTTCTAGTCGAGAGCATTCAGCTCTTGCCGCCCGCCAACACCAGCAACCCGGCAATGATCAACGTGGCCCCGGCACCGATGCGCCAGGTGAAAGGCTCGCCCAGCAGCAGCACCGACAAAACCAATGTCACCAGAATGCTGCCCTTGTCCACCAGCGAGACGAAGGACACCGTGCCCTCGTGCATCGCCCGGTAGTAGCAAATCCAGGAGAGCGTGGTGGTGAGCGCCGAGACCGCGAGCAGCCCGATGGGCCGCCAGCCAGCCGCTTGCAATGCCGTGGTGGCCTGGCCGGCTCCCGTCCAGAGGAAGGTGTTCAGCATGATGAAGCCAAAAACAAAAACCGTGCGCACCGCCAGACCGAGATCAGCGCCCAGAACTTTCAAGCCCGCCTTCGCCACCACTGAAGTCAGACCCGCAAAGAGCGCAGAGGCAAAGGCGTAAAGCTTCCAGCGTTCCATTTCAGTCGAATGTTCACGCTGTCTTGATGGGCTGCAACCATGAACAAGCCTTTACGCGCCATTGAGCGAGAGCCACAAAGCATTGACTTGTGAGCATGCATCAGATGATTGTAAACGAACAAACGGACGCGTCGTTGCTGATTATGCTCAATAGAATTCATGAGCGTTTTCCAATCCCTGGGAGCGCCGCCGTCCTCGGCGGCACGAATGCATCTGATAAAATACAGCCGGCGTGGTCGCCAGCGCTCCCAGGTATTTAGCGAGCCGGTTCAATCGAAAGGCGGCCTTACTTCAGCTCCGCGATCCGGCGGCAGACTTCCTCCACGCTCGCGCGACTGTTGAACGCGCTGATGCGGAAATGAGCTAACGGGGGTTCCCATCCGCAGGTTGTTCGGCTTCTTTGTTTGGATGTTCTGCTGTGCGGCGAAACGCATCAAATCCAGATGGATCGGTGATCTGCCTAAAATCTAGGAGTAGTTCGCCTATTCCAGCCGCAAGCGAGGCGGGATCAAGCGGTTGTCTGTGCAGCCGTAACAAATCATTCTTCTGTTGGTTGTCCCATGCTCCCTTTTCCACCTTCATGTTTGCCGACACATATTCCATTGTCTCGTAAACCGCTTGCGCCGCTTTGAATACCTTCTTTTCGGTGGCGTTGCCACTTTCGAGCGGTTAGATTAGTGGAAGGATTGGAAAGTATCGGTATCGCCCAGTCCCGTCGCGCCAAGCGACTTGAATCCACCAATAAAAGTCTCAAAATATCTGATCGCCAGTTCTCTCGACGCTTGTGGTTAGTCCGCAAAGGGACCGCCGTATTGTTTTTGGAGTTCGTTCACTCGGGGGGCTTCTTCGGCAATGGCAAACACGCCAAGAATCACTGGAAGCAAAACTTGAAATAGAGTCTTCATATTTGTTAGCTTGTGCACGAATTATTTCCCGCGCGCGTTAGTGGAAACGGCCTTACTATAAC
>JAYVZW010000385.1:0-3923 GCA_043783015.1 Verrucomicrobiota bacterium | reverse complement strand
GCGGAATCCGGCACGCCTTCCTTCAGCAGGATGGAGCGGACGAGGTCGGTCTCCGCAGGTTGCAGTCCAAGTTTCTGGTAACGACGGATGCGGGTGCTAGAGATGAGAATGCGCGGAGCGAAGCCTTCACGATAGAGTCGTGCCGCCTCGAAGGGCCGGGTTTCCGCGCCACCGCCGAGGACATAGATGGCATCGGCCTTGGCGACTGAATCGTTGACGATCCACAAGGCGGCGGCTCCGATGAGTAAGTTTGCTCTGAATATCCAAGATAAAACCGCTGCGATGGTAAGAAGCGTTCCGAAAATGGAGAAGAAACGCATCCAACGGTTCCGACCGGATTTGGTGGCTGAGGGTTCAGTTTTTGGGACATCGAACATCAAGGCTTGGGCTTGGTGGCTGTGGCGAGCAGGGCGATACAGATGTCCAGTGAACCAGGCGAGGGGTCGGAATTTTGAGCATGAGAATCAAGACAAAACGCCGCGATGCGGTTGGTCAGGCTGCGCATACGGCGATACAGAGCACTGAGCACCTTCATGAATAAGCCCGAAGAACGGGAGAAGCATAGTTGGTCGAAAAGAAACACGACTGCGCGGGGGCCGGAGGTGAGACGGAGGATGGTTGGCTTGGAGAAGCCTGCGCGGGTTAATTCTGCTGCGAGACCATCAGCCGTCCAGCGCCAGAAATCAAAGGGGCAGCCGTGATCGGGAAAGGTGCCGTGAGTGGAGAGGACAAGCGTGCCCCCGGGCTTGAGCACCCGGAGGGCTTCCGCGAGATATGTTTGCGGGGTGGGAACATGCTCTAGAACTTGGGTTGATAAAATCACATCATAGGCAGATTCAGCAACTGCTGGCAGGGTGCCCTCGGGTGTTACTTGAAACTGGAGATCGGGCATGGGGACGTAATCCGCCCGGTGATAGGTGGCATTCGGGAAAAGCCCCCTGTAGGGCGAGCCACCGCAGCCAAAGTCGAGCAATTGAACGGCTTCGGAGGTGCCGCAGGCATCGAGGGCCTGACGCAGATCGAGGAGGTGCAGATAAAATTGATCGTCTGGTCTGGGATCCATCCGTTGCCGGGTGTAGTCAGATGCATCAAGCTGTTCTGCGAGGTGAAAACTGTCGGGCGCGGCCATGGATTCATGGTTTAACAAACGCACGGCCCGTATTGTCGATGCGGTTGAGGAATATTCTGTCGGGACAGCTTTGGAGGAATTCATCAACTGCTTTCCGTGCTCCTTTCCAGTGTCCGTAATCATCAATGATGACGATGCCTCCGGAGACAACTCGAGGGTAGAGATGTGCAAGTTCATGGGCGGTGCTTTCATACCAGTCGGTATCCAGCCGCAGGAGCGCGATGGATGAAGGGATGGTGGCAGGGATGGTTTGTTCCACTCGTCCTGAAACATAATGAAATCTGGCCTCGGGGTAGCCCGTGGATGAGAGATTGCGGCGGACATCTTCCAGCGTCGCGACCGCCCAGAGATGGCTCTCCCTGCGGCTGCCAGCATCTTCTCGCATCAAAATGCTCGCGGGCGTGCCCATGGCATCCTGGTCTTCTTCAGAGGGAGGTGGCATGCCCTCGAAGGTGTCATATAGATAAAGGTCGCGACTTTGGATGCCGGCATGATTTAACGCCTTGGCCACCAACATCATCGACCCTCCACGCCAGACGCCGCATTCCACGATATCGCCGGTGATCTGGTGGCGGATTATATGACGGACAGACTGGAGAAGGGCGTGCCTGCGCTCGAGACTGGTCATCGTAAATGCATCCACGGAAGCCAGAAGGGCGAGGTCATCAGCAGAGAGGTCGGGATATGCCGATGGCAGATCGATCCTGGAGGGGCCTTCGGGGCGGACTTTCGCCAAAAGGGACCGCCAGACGGAACGGGCAACGGTTGCCATGGTATTAAAGCGGTTCCGCATCATACACATTGTGCTCATCGCCTGAATGCGGGGTTCTGATCCTGCCGTCATGCTGGAGAAGCTGGATGGATGCGCCGGAGCCAGCCAATGGGGTGATGGGACACGGGGAACTTGCCGCAGAGTTTTTCATCAACTTGGAATTCTGGATGCTCAGAAAGGAAACGTTTGATGGCGGGCAGCGGACCCGGCCGGGCGGCGGCGAATCGGGGCAGGGTGTCGATAATGCCATCCTGAACCAGCAGATAGCTGCCCGTGGTGACGAAGGGGTGGTAGCACTGCAATTCGCGGAACACGTGTTCTTCAGAGTGATCGCTGTCCAGTATCACCAGCAGGGGCCCGGTGTTTTTGGAGGCGGCTTCCGATACTTTGCTCAGGACTTCGGGCGAGGTTGAACTTCCGAGGCAGTATGTAATGCGTGGATGGCTGAGATCATGCAGCTTTTTCATGTCCACGGTAATGATCGAACCCTCGCCGAGCAGATCCATCAGATGGGCATAAAACAAGGATGAGCCACCACGGTTGGTTCCGGTTTCGATGACCAAAGATGGCCTCAGCGTGGAGATGACCTCCTGGATCACCCACAGGTCGGATACGTTCTGCCAGATGGGATTCCCAAGCCAGGTGAGGTTGCCGTAGTTGTCCGTTTGCCGGACGAATTCATCCTCGATCAATTCGCGGACCAAAGCCGGGCGGAATTTCTTCATGAGCCGGAACAGCAATCTGAAAGGGGACAGTGCTGAAATTCTCAATGAAAATTCCATTGGGGTGTTATTTTGCATGAACCCAAGATCATGGGATCAACGGTGTATTGCGGAGGGCTCTGATCCTGAAAGGAGAATGCCAGGGCATGGGGCAGATGCTGGAGCGTAATGTAACCGTCATTAAGCCAGGCCGATAACGTGTAGTCGCCAGTCAGCAGTGGTGCGTTCGGCAGCAGGAACGTCACATTGCCATGGATCTGGCTGGAGGGCTGGGTTGCAGCCGGGTGCATTAGCGTGTTGGAGCCGAATGCCGGAGCCCCACCGGGACCATGAACCACCAATCCAATCGCAGGCTGCGCTATCGGGCTGGGTGAACTGAATGACACGCTGATTTCCAGATCTCCCCGTTCCAGCCGTTCGGAATCGATGGAGATGCGGGTCAATCCCGGCTTCTTGGTTTCAGAAATGGCAAGATCCAACTGATCTGCCTCCGCTACGTAGCGATGGATAACCTCATCCGGACGCCCTAGCATAGCCACCGATCCTTTCTTCAAAAGCATTGCCGTGGTGGAGAGCCGCTTGACCACATCCATCTGGTGACTCACCAGCAACACCGTGCGCCCCTCGCTGGCCACGCTCTTTATTCTTCCGAGGCAGCGCTTTTGAAATTGCGCGTCTCCCACTGCCAGCACTTCATCCACCACGAGAATTTCCGGTTCCAAATGTGCAGCCACCGCGAACGCAAGCCTCACATACATGCCGCTGCTATAACGTTTAACCGGAGTATCAAGAAACTGTTCAACCTCGGCAAAGGCCACGATCTCATCAAACTTTTGCCGGATCTCCATCCGGGTCATTCCGAGAATGGCACCGTTAAGATAAATGTTTTCGCGACCGGTGAGTTCAGGATGAAACCCGGTGCCAACCTCCAGAAGGCTGGCCACACGTCCTCTCAAAGTGATGCGGCCCGTGGTCGGCTCCGTGATCCGGGAGAGAATTTTCAGCAATGTTGACTTGCCCGCGCCATTGCGGCCGATGATGCCTACTACCTCACCTTGGTTGATATCCAACGAGATGTCCTTGAGGGCCCAGAATTTTTCATGAGTCGAAAGCTGAGAGGTCGATGGACGGAAAAAAAGGCTCTTGAAAACATGCGCCAGGGAGTCACGCAGGGTGGAGTAACGATCAGGGTTTTGATGCTCGATGAAATAGCTCTTGCCGACATTTTCAGCTTTGATGGCGATCTCTGACATGTTGTCATCAAGCTGTGAGCAGGGAGGCGAATGCCTCTTCGTAAGCC
>JAYVZW010000384.1:0-3926 GCA_043783015.1 Verrucomicrobiota bacterium | reverse complement strand
GATACAACTGATAGTGCTGCTGGAGTGAATACCACGAGGATAGGTTCGTGGCGTAAAGCGAGGCTGGTAAATCCGTGTAAGACCGCACCGGAATCGTCGTGTTCGGTGAAATGCCAAAATACGGAGCTGGCAGGCGATCCTGTTCCAGGAGAAGCGACAGATCCTTTTTTAAGCCGCCCGTGCGCACATCCGCCAGCACGCCCGCCGACCAGGTGGTCAGATGGTGAAAAAATGGTTTCACGCTGTCCGCCGTAGGGCCGCCCGGTGTGGCGCTGAGCATGGCATTGGTCAGCCAGCGCCGCCCCTGCGGCGCGGAGGCCTCGGCGGTGGTTAGATTCGTAGAAAATCCAAGTCCGGCGCGGCGCTCAGTGGCCGCATTCAGGCTTAGCAAGGCCGGTTCTGCGACCGGTTGCGCGGGGTCTGTAGCGGGAAGATTGATCCGCGCCTTCACGCCTTCATCGCCCACCCACCAGGCGTAGGCACCGGACGTAAACTTTTGCCCGGTGCTCCGGGGCAATTCAATCAGACCCGCCCGCACCTGCTGTGCGCTGGCCGGATCGTCCGGGCTAAGGTCCGTCGCGCCTGCGGAGCCTTTGCCAACCAGCAGGATGGACGTTTTGTCATCGAGGAGCATCGTCCCGGTTTTCGGGGCCGCTATTTTCTTGAGTGCGACCGTGTCCGTGCCCGAGACCAGCCAGCGGCGGAAGCGTTTTTCGCGGCCCGGAGTGTAGGTATCGGCGATGGTCTGGCCGGTGACGGCATCCGTGGCGTTGAGCCATGTCGGCCAGGCATCCCAGACCCCGGTCCACTGGGGCTGGGCCACGCCGTCCACCATTGCCGTGGACGGATCGGAATCGAGAATGGACGCGTTGGCGGTGATGCGTTGATCGGGCCCAGCCTCCTGCTGGAGCAGCGACAACGCCTCATCGAGCGCGAAGCGCGCGTTGGCCCGCGCCTTTTCCAGATTATGCACGGCCAGTTCCGAGCGTCGCTCATTCTGCGTGTTCAGGAGGATCGCCAAAACTAAAATGAGGCACGCGCTGATGACGATCAGCACCATCGGAACCGCGAATCCCGCGTCCTGTGCTGGCTGCTTTCCGTGCGTATTCAGGAGTTTCGATGTCATGGATTTAAAAAATAATGCGTTCAGAAAATGAGTCGCCGTATTGCCGCCATTGCTGCTCAGTGAGCGTCTTGCGGTCGCGCAGTCGCGCCGCACCTTCGGGCCGCAGGACGATCAGCGTAATGTCGATCGCCGCGAGGCGAAGGTTCGCCGCCGTGGTGGTTCCGAGCGGCGGCTCAATGGTGACACCGGAAGCGGCGGCGCGCAGGAGACGGTCGGTGGGAACGCGCTGGAGGACTCTCGTCTGCCGGTCCTCGACCGTGGCCTCGCATCGGATGACGGCAGCGGCGACCAGCAGGTTTGGCGGGTTGTCCAGCGTCGTCCGGCGCGCTTCCCAGAAGTCTTTCCACCAATCCCCGGTCGTGCTCTCGATCCCCGTGGAGAAAACGTCCGTCGGCTTGACGCTCAGCCGATACAATCCCCGCCGGGTGTCCGGACCACCCGCCAAGAACGGATCCGCGAGCGACGGCGCATAGCCCACCGCCCATACGTCCCCCGCCACAGGGGCCGCGCGGTCTTGGGAAGTGGACAGAAGATACAACTCCGTTGAAGCCGGAGAGCCAGCCGCCGCCATCGTCGCCGGCCTGAGCAGCAGCCAAGTTTCCGGGGCGGAGCGCACCGCCCCTTCCAAGTCCCTGCGCAAGCGTTCGAGCGCCAGCCGCGCTTCTGCCCGGCCCTGGATGACCCCGGCATTTAATAGCCATTGTCCGGACAGACCGTTCAGGACGGAAAAGGCACCTGCCATCAACAGCGCCGCCACGGCCATCACCGCCAGCAGTTCCACCAAGGTAAAGGCGCGCGCGCAGACGGCCTGGTATCGTGCAGGCTGGATCATGGTTGGAGGAACACCACCTTTCTCGCGACAAACTTGCCATTTGCTCCGGCGACGGCAGCCGGAATCTGCTCGGCCACCGCCCAGACGGGGATCGCGTTGGCCGGGGGCAGGGGAGTCACCGCGCTCCCGGCGATCGTGCCCGCAGGGAAGCGCTCCAGCTTGACCCGGAACAACGGCCCGGAGAGCGCCTTCACATCGTCGGCCAGCAAGGGATCATTCTCCCAGCGGGCGACCGCCTCCGGCAGGAGGACATTGCCCCGTGAATCGGGAACGTATGAGCCGTCCGCGCGCACCGTGCCGCTGCTCAGATACCGATAGACATAAAGGACGCGGCCGTTGTCCAGCGCCGCCGCCGCCGCCGTATAACCGCTGCCACACACCTTATCCCGCAACTGCCCCTGCAATCGGTCCCACTGCGCGCGTGCTCCGCCTTCCTGCATGAGGCCTTGCGTGAAGGGAATCATCCCGAGCAGCGAAACCAGGGCGATCGTGAAGATGGCCAGGGCCACACACACCTCGATCAATGTGAAGCCCCGGCCCCTGCGGCAATGTGGTTGCGTCGTGTTCATTCCAACGGGGCTGGAAGTTGATCGGGCCGGTCCACCCTGGTCACACCGCCATATTGGCGCAGATAGAAACCGTCCCGCTCCTCCTGCCGCTTCACGACGACCCGGGTCCCGTCCACGAAGCCACGCACCAGCATCACCGGCGGGCTGGTCTGCAAGGTGAGGCCCGTCTCATCATATTCGTAGGCCGCGCACTGCGATTCCTTCCCCGCGACCTGCGCTTTCACCGTCAAAGGGACCGACGTCGTGCCGGTCGGGGCTTTTACCGGAAAATAAAAAATGCCGCTGCGGAAAAGCACCGGCGGCCCTTCTGCCTGCCAGACTGGCGCACCCGCCGCGTCCACGCCGTTCTGCACCATGATACTTACCCAGCGCCGGAAACGTTCTGCGTCCGTCGAATCATTTTGAAAAAGCACCCGCGCCTTGGTGGAGCGCGATACCGCCAGCAAACGCGCGGAATCAAACAGCGATGGCAGCGTCGCGACCTGTAGCGTGAGCGCGCTCCGGCCCGTGTCGCGAAAGAATGAACCGCCGGCCGCCAGCAAAATGCTAATGATCGTGATCACCACCAGCATTTCAATCAGCGTGAAACCGCGCCCATCTCTCCGACCAGCCTCTTTGGACGCAGCTATAGCCAAATCCGTGTCATCCTTGGGGAATTCCCCGTTCAGAGCCCGGACGTAATTTGCACGGATAGGGGATAGGTTCTGGCCGCGAAATGTCACACATGGTGTTTACCATTTTTTGATGGCCAATAAATAGAGCGAAACCCGCACTTTCACACGACGATTCTACACATGGGCAGGCTTTAGCACTGACAAGCTAGAATTTAGAATTTAAAAGTAGATGTCACCATCTTGACTTGACGCTTAAATCTTAAATCTTACCTCCCCCATGCCCCTCACGAAAATCCCGCAGGAGGAAATCACCATCGACGGCTCCCGCACCCGGCGCTGGGTGCTGGAGGCTAAGGATTGCGCGGAACTCGGCGTTCACCGCATTGCCCGGCTCGGCATCGACGTGGCGTATGAACCCTACAACCGCGTCCGCCTGCGCCCGCCCGGCAGTTTTATTCTCGCATGCCTCGAAGGGGAAGGACGCTTGCTGCTTGAAGGGCGATGGCAGCGGATTCGTGCGGGAGACATCTGCATGGCGCCGCCCAAGGTATTGAATGCCCTGCACGCGGTCCCGGGCAAGTCCTGGACCTTCGCCTGGATGCGCTACGACGAGCCTCAATTTGTCAAACCGCTCATCGGCGCGGACTCCCCGCTGCGACTGCGTCAGGGCGGGGAGCAGTTGGGCCGGGCCGTCTGTGGATTGCGGGACGAATGGGACACCGCGCGCGACCCCGCACTCCTGCACCACTGGGTCTTCTTGATTCAAGGACTCGTGCGCCGGCTGG
>JAYVZW010000383.1:0-3941 GCA_043783015.1 Verrucomicrobiota bacterium | reverse complement strand
AAGAAGCGACGACGCTCCATCGCTATTTCTTCAACGCTTCATAGACCGTCTTAGCAATCAGCTTCGCACCGTCGTCATTCGGATGCACGCGATCAGGGAACAACTCCGGCTTGCCGTCGAGCGCGGCATAAAGGTCGATGACCGACAGCTTCGACTCTACTGCCATTTGCTTGATCAGCGGAATGATTTCGTTTTTGACAATCTCGTTCCGGATGCCGAAATTTCCCTGTGCGATCACGGGAACCGGGTAGCAGAGATACACTTTCGTTTTGGGATTTGCTTTTAGAAACGCCTCCACGAGCAATTTGGCCGAGGTGGTAAAGCCATCTTTCCTGGCCCAGTTCTGAGGCTTGCTGTCGTTGGTGCCCAGTTTGATGACCACAATGTCCGGCGCAAACGCGACTGCATCATTGAATGATTTCTGTTTCTTATAGGGCTTGTCGCCGTCATCGAGCATGGTCGAGCCGCTGTTGCCGAAATTCTTCACCTCATAGGACTCGCCAAGAAGCTCGCCCAACTGCGCCGGATAGCGATTCCTGGCATCTTTCACTCCGGCCCCTGCGGTAATGCTGTCACCCACACAGGCGACTTTGATTTTATCCGCAGAGAATGAAAAGCCTGCCGTAGCGAGCGTGAACAGAGAGACAAGCAGGATGCGTTTCATGGAATGGATTGCTATATTTTCAGCGCCCATATTGTCTGCAGAAGGATTTGCGTCAAGCCCGGTCACTCATTGTCCGATGAGCGATCAATCGCCTGCAATGATCACTCCAGATCAATTGCCCTGATCGCCTTCTTCAGAAAGGCAATCCTGGCATCGATCGCGGGGGTTTTTGCATCCGGCTGTTGCGCCGACTTGATGCTTTCCGCTCTGCTGAGTTCTTGCACCAGCCAGCCGCGAACCATGGTATAGTGGGCAGTCATATGGCCCAGTTCTGTAACTGCCTCTAGGGAGCCTGGAGCTTCGGGATGGGCGAGGGCTTTCTGGATGGCGAGAATCGCCCGCCCGATTTCAGAAGCTTCTTTTTCATCAGCCGAACAAATCTGCGTTGCGGAAAAGAGCACTGAGAATACAAGCGGCTGGAAACATCTCATAATCTTGTTTTTGCTACGGCGCGGCCACGCCGCTCCTGAAGAAATCTTATTCGTCCATGCGATCTGCCATCGACTTCAACTTGTCCAATGACTGAGCGACCCAGGGGGCGAGACCAGGCTCCTCGGATTCGCATGAGCCAGTAATATTTATCCTCCGCGCCTGGTGCTTCTCAATGAAAGTGAGTAATTTTTCCGACACCGCCAGAATGCCACGATGCAAGTGGAGGCAGGGCTTCTTCAATTTCCGGGCGCAAGTAATGGTCTTCCGTGCTGCGCCCACCGGTTGTGCCGTCAGTGTAAACACCACCGTCGCATCTGAATCGCGCACATTCCACTCCGTGCGTTCGGCGTGCAGATCAGATGGAGTTTCTCGCAGTTGGTATTTGTCATCCAGGGGGCCGTCCGGAGTGGCACGACCTTGCGGACACCAGCCTCCATGTGGGATGCTGTGTGTGATGGCCCAGTCGAGAGCAGCACGATCGGCCCCCGACTGTCCACCGCTGATGATGACAATTTGAAGCGGCATGATTTCTATCCTCGACGAGAAAGTTCCAGCATGCCACATCAAACTCAGGCTTAACCGACATGTCAATCAATCCATTTCCGGCCTCGGGTCGCGTCCCAACAGCTCGCGCAAGGCGTCCTTGGGTGATTTGGCCTGGTAGAGCACCGCATGAACTTCGTCGAGCAAGGGCATGCGGACACCCTCCTTGCACGCGCAATGCCAGAGGCTCCCGGTGTTGGGCACACCCTCGGCCACCATCCGCGTGCTGGCGATGATGTCCGGCAAGCTCAATCCTTCGCCGAGAAGCCGCCCCACACGATTATTGCGGCTGTGCTCGGAATAACATGTCGCGACCAAATCCCCCACCCCGCTCAGTCCATAAAAAGTCTCCAGCCCGCCGCCGCGCGCCACGCCCAGCCGCACCATTTCCGCCAGCCCTCGCGTAACCAGCGCTGCAATAGCGTTATCGCCCAGATTCAATCCGCGCGCGATGCCGGCGGCGATGGCATAAGGGTTTTTCATCGCGCCAGCCCACTCGACACCCGTGATGTCATCGGTCGAGTAACAACGGAACCACGGCAACGTGAAAACATTTTGCAACCGCACCGCGAGGTCATGATCCGCTGCGGCCACCACCGCCGCCGAGGGCATTCTCTGCGCGATCTCCTCCGAGTGATTCGGCCCTGATAATGCGGCCAGCGGATGAGTTGGGAAAATCTCCGCGAGGATTTCCGACATGCGTTTGCCGGTCTCCAGTTCAATGCCTTTCGTGCAGCTCAGCAGCACTTCATCGCCGCGCAGAACACCCGCATTTTTCAAGCCCTCAGCCACGCTGCGTAACGCCTTGGAAGGCGTGACAAAGACCACCAGTTCCGCGGACTTCAGCTTGGAGAATTCATGCACGGGCATCACGCGCTCATCAAGCATCAAGCCCGGCAGATAGCGTTCGTTGCACCGGCTCCCCGCGATGCTGCTCATCAGCGCCTCGTCGCGGCCCCAAAATGAAACCCGCAGCCCACGCTCCGCCAGCATCGCCGTCAGCGCAGTGCCCCAACTTCCTGCTCCGAGAACGATGGCTTGCTTCATGATTTCTTATTCTCAAAACGGTTCTCTGTTCCCATGAGCATTCGCGCGATGTTGGAACGATGCCGCACCGCCACCAGCACGCCCATCACAATGCCCAGCCCCAGCAGCACGAAGTTCCACGTGCCTTGATAAGTCATCACCAGGGCCATCGCAATGGGCAGGGCAATCGCCGAAGCGATGGATGCCAGCGCCACGACGCGCGATCGAAAATAAACGATGAGCCACACGACAAAACCGATCAGCAACGATAGCGGCGCGAGTCCCAGCAGCGCCCCGGCGGAAGTCGCCACGCCTTTGCCGCCTTTGAATCCCAGCCAGAAAGTGAACATGTGACCGAGCACGGCGGCGGCAGCGCAGCACACGGCGATGAGCGTCGCGGTGCCGGGACTTGCGCCACGATGATTCATCCACGATTCGGCCAGCGCCACCGGCACCACCCCCTTGAGCATGTCGAGAATGAAGACGGGAATGCCGACGCCCTTGCCCAGCACGCGGATGACATTCGTCGCGCCAATGTTACCGCTCCCATGCTTGCGGATGTCCATGCCCTTCATCAAGCCCGCCCAGTATCCGAACGGCAGCGAGCCGCAGAGATAGGCGAAGGCGATCAGTAGGATCGCGGTGAACGTGTTGGACATGCGCCTATGCAGACACACGCGCGCGGCGCGGGCAAGGTGAATTTGTGCCGGGTCGGATTATCGCTCCCGGTAATCTGTCTGGCTTCTTACTCCATCTCCTTATCAATCTGCACAACTGCTGGCAGACGCGCTGTGTCCTCACCATCGTCTTCATCAACCTCCTGGCCAGCAGGCAGCTTCATCCCTTTCGGTTCGCGACCCGAGCGCGCACAGAAGTCGGCGTAAGTAATGACCTCAAAGGTGCGATCAAGATGTTCCACCACCGCCGTGAGAGATTCCACCCAGTCGCCGGAGTTGAGATAATGAATGTCCCCGACCACGCGATCCGCCGGGGTGTGGATGTGGCCGCAAATGATGCCCTTGCAGCCACGATGATGCGCGAGGGCTTGAAGTTGCTCTTCGTGTTTTCCCACGAAACTGACAGCGCCTTTCACGCGGGCCTTGACCCATTTCGCAAATGAGAACGCCTCTTTACCGCGCCAGTGGCGGTAGGCATTGTAGAAGCGGTTGACCTTGAGGAGCGTCTCATAACATATCGCGCCGATGCCAGCCAGCCACTTGTGATTAGTCGTGACGTGATCGAAGCCGTCGCCATGCACCACAAGGTAGCGTCCGTG
>JAYVZW010000382.1:0-3945 GCA_043783015.1 Verrucomicrobiota bacterium | reverse complement strand
CCCTGCGTGGCAAATTGAAACTTGGAGGAATAACTGCCGCATGATGCAGCATCACTCACCCGCCCAGCACCGACATCTCAGCTTTGGGCTGCGGGCCTGTCGCCGCCGAACGCAATTCGCTGTAGCGGTCCCCACGCCCCTGCCAGATCGAGCGAATGGTCTGCGTGATTCCTTCATCATTCTTTCCAGAGCGGAGCAGGGAGCGGAGATCGTGGCCTTCCGAGGCAAAGAGACAGGTGAAGAACTCGCCGTTCGATGAAACCCGCGCCCGCGTGCAACCACGGCAAAACGGCTGCGTGACCGACGCAATGACGCCGATCTCTCCGCCCCCATCCTGGTGACGGAACCGGCGCGCAACTTCGCCCTCGTAGTTCGGCAGGAGCGGTTGCAAGGGAAACTCCTTCTGCAAACCCGAGATGATCTCACGGGCCGAAACCACGTCATCCATGCGCCAGCCGTTGGTGTTGCCTACATCCATGTATTCGATGTAGCGCAAAATAAACTGTGGCCCGCTGAACCGCCGCGCCATCGGCAAGATCTCATGATCATTCAGTCCGCGCTTCACGACCATGTTGATTTTGACCGGAGCGAAACCAGCCTCCACCGCCGCGTCAATCGCGCACAGCACACGATGCACCGGAAAATCCACGTCGTTCATCGCGCGGAAGACCGAGTCATCCAGCGCATCCAGGCTGACCGTGAGACGACGCAATCCGGCATCACGCAAAGGCTTGGCCAGTTGCACCAACGCCGAGCCATTGGTGGTCAGGGCAATGTCTTCCAAATCTTTGATCGCGGAAAGTTGCCTGATGAGCTCTGGCAGTTGACGCCGCAACAAGGGTTCTCCGCCCGTGAGCCGCACTTTCCTCACCCCTAGTCCGACAAAAACCCGCGTGAGCCGCGTCAATTCCTCAAAGCTCAGAATTTCATTGCGAGGCAGAAATGCGTGATCGGGGCCAAACACTTCCTTGGGCATACAATAGGTGCAGCGGAAGTTGCAACGATCTGTCACCGACAGCCGCAAATCACGCAATGACCTCCCCATGGGATCCTTGATCGCGGCTGGCAATGACACAGCCATATTATTTTCTGGTAGCATTTTTGAACTCATTCCTCGATCTCGCTGCTGCAAGGCGCAGTAAACATTTTCCCGTTACTCGTCACGAGGCATGACCGATCAGGCGCGCACGAGATCGCGATGCGTCGGCTCCGGCTTGCCGGGGCGGAAGTGCTCCAAGTGATCAAGTGTCATGGCCAACCCGGTTTTAGTTGCGACTTCAACCACCCCCTCTCTCACCGCCTTAGCAAGTAATTCAGGATCGGCTTCAGCGCGCAGATTAAGGATGATCTGGCCGGACTGCACTGGCTCGTCGAGCTGCACGGAGAGTTCCGGTTGGTAATCGCTGCGAACGAGATTGATGACCGCCACTTCACCACTTAGGGCATCATCGGGACTGAAGGTCATTTTAAGATGCGCGATTTCAGCTTTGTCATCTCCAAGTCGGCGTTGCAATGCCAGCGCGAGTTTTTCCAAAAGTTGATGCGCGTCGAATTCATCATCGCCACCGACATCAAGCGTAGCATTGAGCCAGCCAAGCAATGCCTCGCCATCCGCATAGGTCTCGTAGTCCACGACCATCGTGTCACGAGTGCATTGTTCACCATGCTCGATCAGATCAAACCAAGCCTCGAGATTGGTGCCCTCGCGCGATGAAACCGCGACAATCTCAGCCTGTGGAAATTCGCGCGACAAAGCAGCGGTGAGTTCTTCGATCTGCGAACTCGCGAGCAACTCGCTTTTGGAGATCACGATGATGTCCGCTTCCTCAAGCTGCTTCCGGTAGATGTAGATCACCTTCTGCGAAAAATTGCCGCCATCATCAAGACCGAGGACTCGTCGCGCGCGGATGGGATCCACCAATACGGAAAGCGGTGCAATAGAGAATGATTCCCCGTAGATGCGTCGCAAAGGATAAGTGACGGTGGCCACGAGATCGGTGCAACTCCCAACTGGTTCCGCGATGAAGACATCGGGGCGAGTCGTTTCTTGGAGGCGGTCTGCGGCGTCCATCAGGGAGTTGAAGCGGCAGCAAAAGCACCCGCCCGGAATTTCCTCAGTGGCAAATCCTTGCGAGCGGAGCATTTTGGTGTCCACGAGTTCACTGCCCTGATCGTTGGTGATGAGTCCGACCTTGAAGCCTTGGTCCGTGAGCCGGCGTGCGAGCTTGCCCACGGCGGTGGTTTTGCCGGCCCCGAGGAACCCGCCGATCATGATGTAGCGCGCTTTTTCTGACATGTGAATTCTTACGGTCAGACTAATGGGAGTTGTGCAGGGATTCCAAGAATGATTTAAACAAATAACTTGATTCGGTCAGGACCCAATTTTTTGCAAGATTCGATCAATACCCGCTTGCAAAATACCCTGACAATTACACAAATGAGCCATCCAGTCTGTCGGAAACAAGTTCCAGACTTCACTGTAAAATTGACCTGCTCATGAAAATTTGGACATCCACAGCCACACTTTTGCTTGCGATCACCGCCCTGTCGCCAGCAGAGGAACCAAAACCCGATGATCAAGCGCGGTTTCTCGCGGGACTGTCTATTCAAGGCACACCCCTCGCATCTATATCACTGGATAACTCGTGGCTGAGACATTCGAACGAATTCGATAACGGTTGGAGAGATTTGGAAAAACGTCAGCTCGCGAAAATCCGCGAATGGATCCCTCAAGCCATCGGCAATGACACGTCATCGCGTGATCCGCTTTTCTATTTTTTCAGCGGCCCGGACTTCCTGTATGCGAACACCTTTTTCCCAAATGCCTCAACTTACGTTTTCTGCGGCTTGGAGCCAGTTGGTGCCGCGCCGGATGTGAGCAAGCTGCCACCGGGTGCTCTCGCCGCCTCGCTCGCTAACTTGCGCAAATCGCTAAACGCCGTGATGAGCTTCAGCTTCTTCCTCACCAAGGAAATGAAGAACGACCTGCGCGCCACTCAACTTACCGGCACGCTGCCGGTGCTCTATGTCTTCATGGCACGACTCGACTGCCGCATTCAAAGCGTTGAGTTGATGGACTTGGACAGCGAGGGAAACACCATCCCAAAAACCCAGGATGCTCAAGGAGTGAAAATCACGTTTGCCAAGCAAAACGGCAAGCCGCAAATTCTCTACTACTTCAGCACCGATCTCTCAAACTCCGGCATTAAGAGCAACCCCGGTTTCATCAAATTCTGCGACAAGCTCGGCACCGGCAACAGCTTCGTCAAAGCCGCATCCTACCTCATGCACAATGAGGAATTCTCCAGCGCGCGCGACTTCCTCCTGACACACAGCAAGACCCTTGTTCAGGATGACTCCGGCATTCCTTATCGAGACTTCCCGCAGGAGCAATGGTATGTCGCATGTCTCGGCCGTTATCCCGGCCCGATCGATATGTTCAAGACCCGCTATCAGCGCGATCTCGCGGATGTGTTTAATTCCCTAAAACAACCTTCGCTCACTTTCAGTTTCGGCTATCGCTGGCGTCCGAATGAATCATCCATCATGATCGCCACAGCGCTGGGCCATGTGCCCAAGGCAATCCCGGTTGCGCCCTGAAATCAGCCTCCCGCTGGTCATCAGCCGAAAAGCAATCTCAGGAATTGCGCGTCCGTAAACTGCGAATTGCGGCCCTGTCGAACGACCACGATATCTTGAGATGGCACCACATAGAGTCTTTGGGCACCAGAGCCGATGGATGCGATCAGATCACCGGGAGCATGGCGTTCGAGACACGCATTACGCCAATGCTGTTTCGGCCATTTTTCTTCTAACATCGTCTCCACATTGACTTCCTTTGCCCGGCCGCCGCTTGCCGCGCTGTTGTTCCAGAAGCCGAGGCCGAATGCCTTGTTCTCCGACGTGCCGCCGCAGCAGTTTTTGAGAGAATCCCGAGAAACAATC
>JAYVZW010000381.1:0-11895 GCA_043783015.1 Verrucomicrobiota bacterium | reverse complement strand
CATGGCTTCCTTTTGCTCGTCGCTGAGCTTCACGGCGGCGGCCTTGAGTTCGTCGTCGAATACTTCCAGATTTTTCCCGCTGTGCTTCTGATGCTGGCTCAAATCAAAGTCACCGCGCGCGGCAATGCCTTCGAGTTCATCGGTGCCGAAGGGGAATTTGAAAAGAATGTCCACGCAAGCGCGGGCATAGTGCGCGAGGTCTTCTTTCGGCTGCTCAAAATACTCCAGCACGTCGGCTCCGAGTCCGATGCTTCCATAAAATTTCGTGCGCTGCGCGACCCAGTAACGATGCCACATTTCCCAGCCCCAGTTCGGCTGCGGAGCGCTGAGATCGGCCTCCTTGCTCCATTGCGCGACATTGCCGCAAATAATCTCCACGGCTTCATCAGGCTTGATAAAGAACTCCAGTTCCATCTGCTCGAATTCCCGGCTGCGGAAAGTGAAGTTCTTCGGCGTGACTTCGTTGCGGAATGCTTTTCCAATCTGGCCGATGCCGAACGGCACTTTCACTCGCGAAGAGTCGAAAACGTTTTTGAACTGCGCGAAGATGGCCTGCGCGGTCTCTGGGCGGAGGTAGGCGATGTCTTCTTCACTGGCGGTGGGGCCGACGTAAGTCTTGAGCATCAAGTTGAAAGGACGCGCTTCATTGAGCAGACCGCCTGTTTCAGGATGGAAATCAACTGAGCCGTTGGCGACGTCGATCTTCGCCTCTTCAAGCAAGATGATATCCTCGATCTTTCCAGCCGCGTTCCCGGCGTTTGAAGCGATGAGTGTGCGAACGCGTTTACGGAAGCTTTCAATGTGCTCGCCTTGTTTCATCAGAACCGTGATCGTGCGATCAAGCTTCCAGCCGGTCGGCGAATGCGCCCCTGCAAACTGCATCACGGTGCCACTTTGGGGCTCGACGTGATCGGCGCGGACCCGTTTGTTAGTCAGTGAGCACTCGCGCATGAGATCGGCAAAAGTATCCACATGGCCGCTCGCCTTCCATATGGCAGGATGCATGATGATCGTGGCGTCGAGACCAACCACGTCCTCGCGATCACGCATCATCGCCTTCCACCACGCGTCACGCAGGTTGCGCTTCAGTTCCGAACCGAGCGGGCCGTAGTCCCAGAAGCCGCCGATGCCGCCATAGATTTCGCTCGATTGATAAATGAAGCCGCGGCGCTTGCAGAGGCTGACGAGTTTTTCCATGAAGGTAGTGTCTTTATTGTCGGTAGGCATGAGTCGGTAGCTGTGGATTTCGGGCCGGAAAGAACGCATCATTGCGCCGATGCGCAAGTCTGAGCGTGGCACAGGCCTGCAACCAGTGCCGCTCACTTCGGCAGTTGATCAGGCGGCGGCAATGGCCCGGGCAAAATGTCCACTCGCGCGCCAATGCCGACCTGATCATAGAGCCATGCGATCTGCTGGGATGACATGCGGACGCAACCGTAACTGGCGGGCTTGCCCAGTTTGTATTCCTCGGCCGTGCCGTGGATGTAGATGTCGCGTCCGAATGTGTTGGTGTTGTTCGGCTCGGCGCCGGCTAGCCAAAGGATGCGCGTGACGACAGGATCGCGACCCGGCGCATTCACAGGCACGATTTCGCCAGTGGGTTTGCGATCCTTAAACTTCATGCCGAGCGGTTGTCCATCACCTATTTTCTGCGCAATTTTCATACGGCCGAGTGGCGTGCCATATGAGTTTGGGGTGTCACTCAGGCAGAACTTGGAGGTGCTGACCGGAAACATTGTCACGAATTTGCCCTCTTCGAACAAGGCCATGCGCTGCTGTGCCACGCTGACGACCAGACGGTGTTTGGTATCGGCACAACTCGACATGAAGACGACGAGAGACATGAGAAGGATAATGCGTTTCATTGATTTGATTTGGAGTGCCTTACGGTTTGTGCGGTTTAATTATTGCCTGATCTTAGCTTATACTTCGATATAAAAAATCCAAAAAATTCTTATACACATTCAAGAAATTGTGTTATGGTATTTATAGCTGCACCTTCGTTTGGATCTTTATAAATGATTGCAGTGGCGGCGGGGCTTCGTGGTGGTTGTCCCCGCCGCCTTTATCTTTTTTGGGCTGAAAGGGTGGAGGGACTAAAATAAAACCTGCCTTGGAGTTTGCCAGCGACTTTAGGGACGGAAGCCATTAGATTGTCGGCTTTCACGCGCAGAGCAGATACACTAAAATCGGGATTTTTTTTCCCAGAAGCAATTAAACCGATTTTTGAAGCATCCATTGTAGCGCAGGCATATCCATAAATACTATCATATTTGATAAATACTTGCATTATTATGTGTATATTTGAAAAAATACTTGCATTATTTTGGGGAAAGAACCATTATCCTTTCGCAAACCGCAAAACTTTCTCACTCACGTGAGGCGCA
This sequence comes from Verrucomicrobiota bacterium, assembly GCA_043783015.1. GTDB lineage: Bacteria > Verrucomicrobiota > Verrucomicrobiia > Verrucomicrobiales > Verrucomicrobiaceae > VFKE01. Next base: position 9,508 of record JAYVZW010000381.1, on the reverse strand, counting down.
AGCCAGAACAAGATTAGAAGTGAGCGGCGGACATCATGGATAAAACCATATGTTCAGGTAATTGGGTAAATTGTTGTTGCGGGGGCTGCTCTTCAGGGGGGCAGCCCCCGATTTTTTTGTTCCAATGATAGTGATTTGGCTCTGCTTGCGCCTTGCAAAGCCAGCCGCCCCGCCCACTTGTGCAGAATGCTCCGCTTTTCGCTATTCGGATTTCCTGTCGCCATTCACTGGATGTTCTGGCTGACCATGGCGTTGTTTGGTGGCGGTTTCAGCGCGAACTCTCCCGAGCAGCTACGGCGGCTCTTGATATGGATAATCGCTGCCCTGATCTCAATTATTATTCATGAACTGGGGCATGCTTTCGTCATGCGGCATTACGGAGCAAAGGCTTCGATCACCCTCTATGGCTTGGGCGGACTCGCGATTCCAGACCGGGGATTCACCCGTGGGCAAAATATTGTCGTAAGCTTAGCCGGTCCGGTCTTGGAAATCGCTTTTGGCTTGATGGCATATTTTTTCCTCAGGTCCCAAATACAGGTGGAAATCCTCAGGGATGTCTCGGACATCATGTTGCAAAAAGATGTGCCTTACACCTTAGTTTTTCTGTGGAACTTTGCTGTCATCAGCGTGTTATGGGGCATCATCAATTTGGTGCCGATTTATCCTTTGGATGGAGGGCAGGTGCTTTTTAATTCAATGGGGCCACGGTTGATCAAGGTAACCTATGGCATCGGTATCGTGTCTGGAGTGGCCGTTGCATTGTGGATGTATTCACTGGGCAGCATCTTTTCCACCATTCTGTTCGGCATGCTTGCGTTTGAAAATCTGCAGCGCATCCGTGGCGCGGCACCGAACACCATATTGCGACCGTTCTGACAAAATAAATTTCTCAACCTATGCCTTCCCCCGACCTTGCCGACCTCTTCACGATGCTGCGGTTCGCCAGCGTCTCGACCGAATCCAGACGCAACGCGGACACGCGTGCAGCTGGAGATTGGCTCACGCAGAAGCTCAATGGAATCGGCCTCAGCGCGGCATTGCATGAGACGCCGGGGCATCCGGTCGTGCTCGCTAGAAACAAACATGTTCCAGGTCGCCGCACGGTCCTGCTCTATGGCCACTACGATGTGCAGCCGGCCGAGCCGCTGGGCGAATGGCGCACACCACCCTTTGAACCCACCATCGTGGGTGACCGCATCATGTGCCGCGGCGCGACGGACAACAAAGGCCAGCTTATGGCACATGTGGCCGGGCTGGAGAAAACTTTGCTCGAGCACGGTGAACTTCCGCTAAATTTAATCTGTCTCTTTGAAGGAGAAGAAGAAATCGGCAGCCCGAATCTCGAGCCATTTTTACACGCGAACCGCGAGGCATTGAGATGCGATGTGGTCGCCATTTCCGATACTGGCATGGTTGCGCCCGGCGTGGGCACTTTTACTTATGGGCTGCGCGGCATCGCGTGTTGCGAAGTGATAGCACGCGGACCGGCGATTGATCTTCACTCCGGCATCTGGGGCGGCGCAGTGGCCAATCCGGCGACTGCCATCGCGCGTCTCGTCTCCACGTTGCACGATGAAAACGGAAAAGTTCAAATCAGCGGCTTTTACGATACCGTGCGACCCTTGGCGGACTGGGAGATAAAAGAGTGGAAAAATCTCGGGGATGGAGAAATCGAAACCAGAGAAATCACCGGTGCGCCGGAGTTGTTTGGCGAAGCCGGATTCACGGAACGCGAACGCCGCTGGGCCCGGCCCACTGCGGAGGTCAACGGCATCGGCGGAGGTTATCAAGGCGAGGGATCCAAGACGGTGATCCCTCGGGAATCGTTCGCGAAGTTCTCCTTCCGTCTTGTGCCCGATCAGCAACCAGCAAAAATTCTGTCCGCCATGGAAGCGCATGTGCGCGCGCATCAGCCTCCCGGCATTCGCTTTGAAGTGGTCCCGGGCCACACTGGATTTCCCTATCTCATGGAACCCTTCTCGCCACTCGGCCTGGCCGCGCAGAAGGCGTTGGAGGAAACCTTCGGCGGCAAGCCCGCGCTGATTCGCGAGGGCGGGAGCATTCCCATCGTGCAGACATTCAAGGATGTGCTCGGCGTGGACACACTCCTGCTCGGGCTGGGATTGCCGGATTGTCAGGCCCACGCGCCCAACGAAAATTTCCCGATCGCCAACTTTCAGGCCGGCATTCGCTTGAATCAAAATCTGCTGCGAGAACTGGCAAAATAATTCTTCGCGCAACTTTGGGCAGGACGACGGGTTTGAGTTTTCATTGTGCAACTCAAATCATCCCAAGCCATGAAAAAATCATCCCTTGTCATTATCATTGCAGGCAGCTTCTGCCTGAACTCCTCCTCCTTGCTGCTTGGCGAAGCACCGGCCCCACCGCGCGAGAATGCCGCCAAACAAAACATACCCCCGGCGGCGAAACACGAACACTTTGCTGAAGAATTCTTCAATAAAATGGACGCCAACAACGATGGTAAAGTTTCCAAGGAGGAATTCACCAAGGCGGCAGAGGAGAGGTTCGCCAGATTTGACGGCAACAAAGACGGGGCACTTGAAAAAAGTGATGTGCCTGAAAAAATCAGGGAACGCATGAAACAAAAGGGACGGCAACACCAAGGCGGAACCAACGGTGATAAAAAAATCACCAAGGAAGCTTTTATGCAGATGAACGCCAAACGCTTTGAGAAAATGGACGCCAACCATGATGGCTTCATTGAGAAATCCGAGTTCGAAGCCGACGTTAAAAAAATGCATGAACACATGGGCAAGGGCGCCCAGAACGAACCGCGCAAACGTCCCCAATAAAGACCTGTCCGCGACATCCGGCCTGTTTACTCTCAACTTTCAGTTCAAACCCAAACAGACATCCATCTATGAAAACCAATATCCTGTTACTAACCACGGCAGCAGCCCTCCTCGGCAGCCTGACACTGAACGCGGAAGACGCACCCAAACCACCAGCCCAACCAGGTGAAGGCGGCCAGCGTGGCCCCGGCGGCGATCCTCAGGCCCGCATGGATGAGATGCTGAAAAAACTCGACACCAACGGTGACGGAAAAATCTCCAAGGAAGAATGGCTCGAATTCTCGCGCAAGGAAGCCGAGGATCGCTACAGCAAAATGGACACCAACAGCGACGGTGCCGTGGACAAAACTGAAATGGAAGAGGGATCCCGAAAAATGCGCGAAATACGCGGCCAGGGCGTTGGTGAGCGTCCCGGCGGCTTCCGCAGACCTGAAGGTGGTGAAGGCGGCACGCGTCCCCGTCCCGATGGCGGCAGCACCCCATCCCAGCCTCCCGGTGAAGGTGGCCCACGCATGACGGGCGGCGGCATGGGCGGTGGCCTCCGTGACATCATCAAGAAAATCGAAGAGAACGGCTCCATCACCAAGGAAGAGTTCAGCAAGATCAACGAAGAACAATTCAACAAACTTGACAGCAATCACGATGGCAAGATCACCAAGGACGAGATCGAGGAAACTATGAAGAAAATGCGCGAGATGATGGGCGGCCGCGGACAAGGTGGCACGGGAGCCAAGGGCGGCGAACGCCCTCAAGGTGTTCCTGGTGCTGCACCCGGATCAAGTGGCGAGGGCGGATTCCGCAAGCGCCCCGAGGGGAACAGCGACAAGCCGAAACGGACTGAGGGTGCCTAATTTGCCCCACCTACAAACGTATCCAGCAAATCCAATCTACAATACGGGACAGTCTCGGGACTGTTCCGTATTTTTTATAGATTCCTGCGCACGATGAGAGAGCCGCTGAATCCGCGATGACTCGGGATTCTTTGAGCCGTCCTATTTTTTGTCATCCGCAGCTCCGGAACCTGTCCCCTTGAATTTTTCACTGGCCTTTTCAATCAAGACCAGCGGTAAAAATCCTTCGTGCTCTTTAGCGTAACGCAGACAGACGCCCGTGAAAAATGCGAAGGTCAGGAACGCCAGCAGAAATAGAAAACCCGAACAACCGGAGGACTTAGGGGAACCAGCCGTGGATGGCGAAACTTTTGGAGGAGAAGAACCCGCCTTGGATTTTTCCCTTTCTTTTTCCTTTTCTGCAAAATCGGTATCGGTATTTTTCTTGACCGTCCCGTCGCTCAGATGAACCACGGCGGGCACGTCACCAAAAGAAAGCCGGTCGCCATCCTCAAGCCTGGCCTCTTCGACTTCGACCCCGTTGAGCTTGGTTCCGTTTGTGGTGGCATGATCCTGCACAAAAAAGGAATCCCCCCGGCGCTTGACCGATGCGTGATGCGCGGAAACTGAAGGACTGGGAAGGACTACTGTGCTTTCAGGGTGACGTCCGATGCTGATGACGTCGGCATCCAGTTCAGTTTCTATTTCTGTTCCATCCTCCAGTGAAAAAACTAGGCGCGCCATATTCTATGCGGAATAACTGGTTCTTGAAAAAAGTGGTTTGTCGATTGGTTGATCCGGGTGTAACGAGTGTGGATCATAGCGGTATTTTGAATGAGTGCTAACGTAATCTTGGGAGTTTTATCAAGCGCAGCCACTTTGGCAAGCCAGCGTCTGGTGCTGGCTGTCATCTTGCTGGGCGCGATCACGGGCGCACTTAGAGGATACGGTTCCGACGAAGAGGGAGCCGAGCAGGCAGTGGCCTCCCTTCTGGCTCCCCTGGAAAAGCAGGGCTTCGATTTTCGGGCGGATGTCTGGGAGCGTGAACTGAAACCCGATGTTGGCAAAGCCGTGCGCATGCAAATGTTTAAAGGGAATGACTATCGCGTCTGCATCGCGGTTTCCGCCAACAGCGGCGTGCAGATCGAGGCCCATGTCTTGGATGAGTCAGGAAAGCAGGTTGAAAACAAGGTCGATGGAAAAGGCCATTCTGTGACTTTGCAGGTCAAACCGAAGAGCACCGGCGTTTACATCGTGACCATCCGCCAGTTGGGCGGCAAAAAAATTGCCGCTACCTGCGCCTTGATTCTGGGATACAAGTGAGCCGAGGAAATCACGCGTGAGCGCTTGACAGTTTGGGCTGTAACGGCTAAACGGGGACGCTCCAATCCCCTCCCGACACCTTACATCATGGCCAACATCCGCTCAGCAGAAAAAAATATCCGCAAAACCGCGACCCGCACTTTGCGCAATCGCTCAAACAAGAGCCGCATCCGCACGCTGCGCAAAAAGGTGCTGGCAGCAGTTAAAACGGGCGACAAGGCACAGGCTCAAAAAGCTTACAACGAATTCGCCTCCGCTGCGGACAAGGCCGCCAAGAAGCACATCATTCACAAAAATACCGCTTCACGCCTCAAAAGCCGCACTGCGGCGCATCTCAAGGCGGACGCAGCTGAAAAAGCCTGATAGCGCGACTCACTTGGAAATCATTGCGAATGATTTCCGCCGCCGCATCAAATGGGATAAAATTGTGAGCTGGCTGGCATGATGGATGCTCTTTTTGAATCCACATGATCTCGCCACACGTTGTTACAACTACCATCATGAAGGATCCCCTTTCAGAAGATCGCGCCCGGCAGGCTGCCAAAATCCTAGAAACACCGGCACACTACAAAGTGTGTGAGGGCTGCGGTTCTATCGTCACCTTGCGCACCGTTTCATGTCCGAGCTGCCACGCCTATCTCTTCGATCCCACTGAAATCAGGGTTATGAAACAGGCGGCGCTCCTGGCGAAAAAAAATGCAAGTTCAGTGCTGTTTTCTGACCTGGCCTGACATAAAAAATTCATCTTTTCATCTCCCCGCAAAAAAAACAAAATTCCAGTGGCGCGACACTGCAATATGTTTATAAGAAGCAATCCTAACGTGATTTCCAGACTTTAATTCAATCCGTCTTTCGAGGTGGTAATGAAGTAAAAATGGGGGCCACGTTCTCAACCCACATAACCAAAACACTACAAAAATCCATGAAACTCAACTCCCTGCTCCTCCCAATCCTGAGCGCGGCCCTCGTGGCTTCCGCCCAAGCCGGCAGCCCTGGCAAAGCCCCTGCGATGTGCCAGCCTGCTCCAGAAGCAACTCCCCTCGGCGTTACGGCAACTCTTGCCTATGACACCGATTACATCTTCCGCGGCGTCCAGTTCGCGAGAAACCTTGTCAGCGGCAACATCGAAGTTGCAGTGCCTATCGACAAGACTTTCTCCTTGGACTTCAATGCCTGGTATGGTGCTTCTGCTGATGACTCCGCTGCCGCGTTTGCTGGTGGTGGTTCCTACGGTGAACTCGACCTCTCGGCCGCTTTGCTTGCCAAAGTTTGCAACAACCTGACCGCCGGTCTGAAATACACCTGGTATGACTATGTTGGCAATGCCGGCCATAGCCTTACCGACGTCAATGAAATCGGCGTCACCCTCGCGACCACTCTCGCGAAGGTTGACCTTAACGCGGGCGTCTATTATGACTTCACCGCTAAAGGCTGGTATTATGAAGCCGGCGTTTCCCATTCGTTCAAGATCTACGACTGGCTCAGCTTGGTTCCTGGCGCTGCCATCTCCTTCGGCACCGACTACTACGGTGTGAACGGCGGAAACACCGTCAAAGTCAGCCTTGCTGCTCCCATCAAGCTCACCAAGACCGCTACCCTCACCCCATACATCGCAGGCAACTTGCCCTACGATAGCTTGAAGAGCGCCGGTGAAAAAAGCCGCGTCTATGGTGGTGTTGCCCTTAGCGTCACCTTCTAACATCTAAATTAGAACCCACTCTAAAAGCCCCGCCAGTGAAAGCTGGCGGGGCTTTTTCTTTTCAGCGAACATCTGCCGGTTATCATAGACCATGACTGACCAGTCACCGGGCCACGCCAGCTTTCAATCCATCCTTTTCGACGGACCAGAGCAGACCCGCGCACAGGAATCAGGCGGCACCGCCATCGCGCGCGTGCTCATCGAGGACACCACGCTAGAACTCGACTATTCCGTGCCAGCTGAACTGATTGAACGAGTCCACCTCGGCAGTCGCGTTCACGCACCTCTGCAAGGCCGCCGCGTCACCGGCATTGTCTTACAGTTGCTCCCTGAATCAACTTATGCTGGCAACCTCAAGCCGCTCCACGACACCATCGGCACGCGCCCGGTCTTCACAGCGGGAATGCTCGCGCTCGCCCAGTGGGCCACATCTTACTATCTCTGCCCGCTGCGCATCGTCCTTCGAGCCATGCTGCCAGAGGCCGTGAGGCGAAAGCCCGAAAGCTTCCTCTCCGACAGCCACCTCACTCTAGCTCGCGTGCCTACCGATGACGAAATGGAGAAACTTCGCAAATCCGCACCCATCCAAGCCCGCATCATTGGGATGATTCAGGCTAGCAAAGGCGAAACCACGCTCAGCGCATTGCGTCAGGAACTCCCCCGCGCCACAACGATCATCCACACGCTTGTTAAAAAAGGCATCGTCACCCGCGCTGAAGTCCGCGTCGAACGCGATCCCTTCCATGACGAAGAATTCATCGCCAGCGCGCCGCACATCCTGACCGACGAACAACGAACGGCACTCGACAAGATTCTGACTGCGCTTCATCCTTCATCGTTCGTTTCACGGCTTCGCAACATCCCTCATCCTTTTCTTCTCCACGGCGTCACGGGCAGTGGCAAAACGGAAATCTATCTGCAAGCCATCAGCAAGGTTCTGGAGCAAAGCAAAACCGCCCTCGTGCTCGTCCCCGAAATCAGCCTCACACCGCAGACCATCGAGCGATTCAAAGCGCGCTTCTCGGAGCGCAAACAACGCATCGCCGTCCTGCACAGCCATCTCTCCGAGGGCGAGCGGCACGACGAATGGTATAAGATTCACGAAGGTCGCGCCGACATCGTCATCGGTGCCCGCAGCGCCATCTTCGCTCCGCTGGAAAATCTTGGCATCATCATCGTGGATGAAGAGCACGAGCCCAGCTACAAACAGGAAGAATCCCCGCGCTATCAGGCCCGCGACCTTGCCGTGGTTCGCGCGAAAATTGAAGGGTGCGTTTGTCTTCTCGGAAGCGCCACACCCAGTTTGGAGTCATTCGAGAATGCACAGTCCGGCAAATATGAACTGCTTCAGATGACGAAGCGCACGGATGGAAAATCAATGCCCCTCATCCGCATCGTGGACATGCGACTGGAGAAACGGAAAACCAAGGACGGCTTCAGCATCCTCAGTGAGCGCCTTCGCATCGCCATTGACCAACGCTTGCAAAAGCAGGAGCAGACCATTCTTTTCCTCAACCGTCGCGGCTTCAACACCGCGCTCACCTGCCTGAAGTGCGGCGAGACGGCGCAGTGCCCGGATTGCAGCGTCGCGCTCACGTTTCACAAAACCGAAAGCCGCCTCGTCTGTCACATCTGCGGCACGCGGCAGTTGCCCCCGACCAAATGCAAAAGCTGCGGCGACCCCGGCATCCGCTTCGGCGGCTACGGCACCGAACGCGCCGAGGAATCCATCCGCGCCGTCTTCAAAACCGCGCGCATCGCCCGCGTGGATACCGATACCATGCAGCGCAAGAACCAGTTGCGGGACACCCTGAAAAATTTTCGCGCCCAAAAGATCGACATCATCATCGGCACCCAGATGATCGCCAAAGGACTCGACTTCCCCAACGTCACCTTAGTAGGCGTCCTTAATGCCGACCTCTCATTGAACCTTCCCGATTTCCGCGCCGCCGAGCGCACCTTCCAGCTCCTCACCCAAGTCGCCGGCCGTTCAGGGCGAGGCGAACAGAAAGGTGAGGTCTTTATCCAAACCTACGCGCCCCACAGCCCCGCCATTCAGTTCGCGCGGCACGCGGATTTTGCTGGTTACGCCGAGCAGGAACTTGAGCAGCGAAAACATTTCCATTATCCGCCCTACACCCATGTCGTCATGATTGGTTGCCGCGGCAAACAGCACACGCTCGCCGAGTTCACCCTCCAGACTTTCTCCAAGCGCATCCTCCAAGACCTTCCCGTAGGCACCCATCACGGAGAACCCTGCCCCAGCCCTTTGGAAAAATCGCACAGTCAATATCGTTTCCAATGGCTGCTGCGCACCGCCAAGGTCAGACCCTTGCTAGTGCATCTTCAGTCGGTCTTGTCCGCGATGACCTTGCCTGAGGACATCATACTGACGTGGGACGTGGACGCGATGAGCTTGATGTGAGACACCGCGAAGAGGTAGACCGAACTGCATGACGTGCCCATGCTGCTCAGAGACACGACCAAGTCCGAAGGTGCTGATCCAACATGGCGGCATCTGCCGCACCCAACTTGCCGATGACCTTGCGAACCAGCGAGTCTTCGATCGTTGCCACCTGAGACTTGATGCCGCTCGGAACATTGAGTCCTGTCGCGCGCCAGTCGGCAAGCATGAAATCCGCATTCATCGGCTGCAAAGTGACAGGCACCACGAACAGGGATGATGATTTTGAATCACAACGAATAAGGTAAGGAGAAAAGAAGCGCGATTACTAATAGAAACGTGGCCTGCCTCCTGAGAACGGGACAGTTGTAAAATGTAGTTCTGGCTCCTACAACAGGAGAACAGAACGACATGAAAAAGAGCAGACACAGTGAAGAGA
>JAYVZW010000380.1:0-3959 GCA_043783015.1 Verrucomicrobiota bacterium | reverse complement strand
TTGGGAGGCTGTGCCTGCTTGGCTGGAGGCATATGATCGTCGTCATCGGGAGGCAGGATGAATGACTTGAATAAACTGCTGCCCTCAGGATTGCCGGGCTTGATGATGCCAGTGGCACTGATTTTCTGGGCGAGACGCTGCGTGTTGTCGAGGACCAGCTTGCCCTTTTCCTTTTTCTCAGCCTCAGAATGGCACTTGTAACAAAACTGTTTGAAGATCGGCGCCACCTGGGTTTTGAAATCTGTGGCGAATGATGAGGCGGCAACCATGCAGGCTGCGGCGATTATGGTTGGTCGATGGAACATGTCAGTTAAGAACAGATAGTTTAAGGCGATATTTCAAAAAATTCACTGTGAAATTTGGACGGCGTTCAAACTGCCGTGGCGATCATGAAACCACGGTCGGCGGCGGTGTCGCTATAAGCACCGGGCAGGAAGCCGGCTTCTTCCAACAGTTCAGCGTATTCGGCGGTGGAATAGCATTTGCCCTGGGTGGAATGCATGAGCAGCGCGGAATACTCCGCCACCGGCAGCGGTCCCGTTTTGTCGGCATTGATGAAGGCATCATGGATGATGAGCAAGCCGCCGACGGGAATGGCTTTGCGGGAAATTCCGAGCAGATCGCGCACTTCGTTCACGCCCCAGTCGTGCAAGACATTGGAAAAAAGATGGACATCGCAATCCACGGGCAGCGGGTCTTTGAACATGTCACCGGCCACTACTTCGACTTGAGCGGTGAACCCGCGTTCTTCGATGCACTTGGCGGCGATGCGGTCCACCGGGCGTTGCTCGAAAACGCAGGCCCGCAGACGAGGATGGTGCGCCACCAGCGAGCAGGCGTAAATCCCGGATCCGCCGCCGATGTCGAGCACCTTTTGATGTGCGGACAAATTCAGCATCCGGGCCATGACTCCGCCGAGGTAGTTGCCCCGGCAATCCATCGCCGCAGTAAATGAGCGCGAGAATGATTCCGTCTCCATTGCCTGATGCCAATCGAGCTGCTGCCCGCCTCCGCCCCAGCCGGCGGGCTTGTCCGTGTGGAGCACCTTGAGGAAATCTTGAACAACGGGGCGGTCTTTGAGTGATGCGTAGTATGGCGTGAGATTCCATGGCGAACCGGAGGTGAGGTGTTCGCTCGCTAGGGCGGTGTTGTGGAATTTCCCCTCGCGAGGTTCGATCAAGTTCATCGCTGTGAACAGTGTTAACATGACGTCCACAGGTCGTTCCGCGAAATTGAAACGGGCGCAGCACTCTGCTTTGGAGGAAGGATTGGCCTCCAGCCAGTTGAAGAAATCCAGATGAACCGCGCCAGCGGTCAGCAAATCGGCGGCGTAGAGACCATCTCGGTAGCGGTAGATGCGCAACGGATCGGTCAGTGGCGCGGAGGAGAGGGGAAGCATCCGGCTGGTTAGCACTTCCAAACGGGATTGGGAAGAGCGAAAGGTGGGATGATTTGAGTTGAAGCCGTTTCCAACTCCGCCATGCTTTGGTTGATGAGAAAAGCCAGTTTGTTCGTTTCGCTAGCCAGCTTGATGCTAGTTACCAGCCGGGCTGCCGAGCTGGCGGTGGCCATTTTTAAACCCGAACTTTTTCTCATGTTGCCCGAACCGCGGGCGATGGGATCAGACCTTTCAAAAAACCATGCGGGTTCCAAGAACACCGTTTTCACGCCCGCGCGACAGACCGACGACGGACACGGCATTCGTGCCTACACGACGGCTGAATTCGCCAAATTAGGGATCAGTTGGGAGACTTTCCTGGAGCGGGCACAGGCAGCAGCGGACACGCGACTTGCTACTATGCAGCCGGAATGGAAAAAAGATGATGCCGGCAACGTGCTCTATGCTGTTTTTCACAGTGACGATCACGGCATGGCTACCATTCTTCTGGCACCATCCCTGGCGCATATTTTCCAAAAGATATTTCCTGACGGAGTCTGGCTGGCCGCCCCGAACCGGAATACGCTCTACGTTTTCCCGGCGAAACCCGCCCTCGTGGAGTCCTTTGCTGAGAACTTGAAAGCCCTGTTTGATGAAAATCCCTTTGCGGCCAGTGATGAGATATTCGCCCTGAAAGATGGTGGTGACGCGCTCCGGGTTGTAGCTAGCTTTAAGGGGCATTGATCCTCGGAATCACACTGGGTTGTCCGTCGCTCCCCGGTTTTCTGTTCTTTTTGAGTCGCATCGCTGAAATTTTTCCCGAAAACACACAAATCTTTTCGCAAATTGCGCCGAGTGTGTTACACTTATACCCTATGGCTACCGTAAGAAAAACACGCTTTTCACGTCGGGTTCCTGATCACGTCACAGATGAGTTGGTAAACGTGCTCTCCAGTGGCAAGACATACGAGTTCAACACTTTGTTTGGGCATGTTTATGACAACTTGAAGCTTAAAAATGCCGTGAGCGGCGGTGAAGAAATGCTTCGTCTTCGTTCCTACGAAAAGCTTCAGAACTTGGTCGGGCGTGGCCTCGCCCAGAAAAACGCCAAGATTTACAAGGGACTCAAGGGCATCGAGCAAGCATCCAGTGCCAATGTGCTGGCACGCGCAGATGCCGCCGCTGCTGCTGCAGCCGCGCGTTGAGAGGGTCAGAATTAGCCTTCATCATTTTAACCCGGGTCGCCCTCATGCAGGGCGGCCCATTTTTTTGTTTCTGCGAAATCTCCCTGCTCGCAGCAGCGGACAAAATCTTCCGCTCAAACTTGATCAATCTTCACAGTGTTTAAAAAAAGGGTCTGATTGTAATCGACTAGCTTGGACCATCATACATTGTCCCCGCTAACATCAAACAGCACAACAAACTATGGGCGACAACTTTACAGAAGTAACCAACCAATCCATTTTCGGCCGTCTCGGGAATGCCATCAAAGGAGTCCTCCTCGGTATCGTCCTCGTTCCGGCCGCTGTCGTCCTGCTTTTCTGGAATGAAGGTCGGGCCGTGAAAACCGCGAAAAGCCTGAAGGAGGGCGAGTCTATCGTCGTCCCCGTCTCGGCGGATAAAATTGATCCGGCCAACGAAAAGAAGCTCGTCCATTTCACCGGTAAGGCTGAAACCGGTGACACCGTTCGCGATCCGAAGTTTGAAATAAGCCTCGGTGCCATTCGGCTCGACCGCGAAGTGCAGATGTATCAATGGAAGGAAGACAAGAAAACTACCACGCAGAAGAAGCTCGGCGGCGGCACGGAATCGACGACGACTTACAGCTACTCGAAAACATGGGAAAAAGGATTGATTCTTTCCGTCGATTTCAAGCACCCTGAAGGTCATGAGAACCCGAAAACGATGATCGCCACCTCCAACACCGTTCATGCGGACAAGGTGACCATCGGGGCGTTCAGGCTCCCGAGCAGCATCATATCGAGCTTGGGAGGCGAAGAGCAGCTCAACTTGAAAGATGAGGACTTCCAAAAGATTCCCCCCACCGTGAAGGGGAAAGCAATCCTCTCTGATGGCTCGCTTTACTATGGCACCGATCCAACGGCTCCGCAGATTGGCGATCAACGCGTGACGTTCAAAGTGCTAAGGCCCGCGACTTTCAGCATCATCTCGCAGCAGGACAGGGACACTCTTTCGCCTTACCACACGAAAGCCGGCCGCGAGATCGAGCGCGTGGAATCCGGCGTTGTGAGCGCCGAGGAGATGTTCGCCCATGCAAAGTCCGAGAACAATCTTTGGACATGGGCACTGCGCGGCATCGGCGTCCTGGTCATGGCGATTGGTTTTGGGATGATTGTGGGCCCGTTCACCACCCTCTTGGATGTGATTCCTTTTCTCGGCGACATCGTCGGCGCGGGTGTGGGCTTTGCGGCGTTTATTCTTGCCGGAGTTGTATCATTGGTGGTCATCGCCGTGGCGTGGTTTGTGGTGCGCCCGATCCTGACCATTGTGCTGATCGCCGCAGCGGTCGGTGCCCTGATCTTAGGCCGCAACTTTGCTGCCAGGCGCAAGCAGGCCACCC
>JAYVZW010000379.1:0-3969 GCA_043783015.1 Verrucomicrobiota bacterium | reverse complement strand
ACCGCACGGGCGGCTCCATTCACATCATCATTAACAACCAGATCGGGTTCACCACCTCACCGGCGGATGCGCGCTCATCAGACTACTGCACCGATGTTGCCAAGATGATCGAGGCTCCGGTGATTCATGTGAACGGCGACTCACCGATGGACGTGGCCTTTGCCGCGCAGCTCGCGATGGAATTCCGGCAGAATTTTGCCCGCGACGTGGTGATCGACATTGTTTGTTATCGCCGTCACGGTCACAACGAAACCGACGAACCCAGTTTCACGCAGCCGAACATGGCCCGCGCCATTGCGGAGCAGCCGAGCACCGCCACGCTCTATCGCCAGCATCTCATTGATAACAATGTGCTGACCGTGGACGAGGCGGATGCGATTCAGAAGGAACTCGATGCCGCGCTTGAGCAGGGCTTCAATGATCTGGTTGATGAAGAAAAGAAGAAGGGGAGCAATCCCTTTGAAGGCAGCACGGCGCAGCCGCAACCGCGATACTCGCACGATCCGGTGCCGACTGGAGTGGATGCGGATAAACTGCGCGGGCTGGGCTTAAAGCTGGTGGAGCCACCGCCGGATTTCAAATTGCATCCGACCATCGAGCGCCGTTTTCTTGCCGCGCGAAAGAAAGCTCTGGAAACCGGAACGGGTTTCGACTGGGCGCACGCGGAAGCCCTTGCGTTCGGATCACTGCTGCAAGAGGGATCAGGCGTTCGTCTCAGCGGACAGGATGTGCGGCGCGGCACCTTTTCGCAACGGCATTGCGTGCTCTATGACAACGCCACGCGGGACCGCTTCATTCCCTTGCAGAACATCGCTCCGGATCAGGGACGTTTTTGCGTTTACAATTCCCTTCTCAGCGAGGCGGCGGTGCTCGGATTCGACTACGGATATTCTCTGCTGGCGCCGAATGTTTTGATCTGCTGGGAGGCGCAGTTTGGTGATTTCGCGAACGGTGCGCAGGTCATCATTGATCAATTCATTGCCAGCGCGGAAAGCAAATGGCAGCAACCCAGCGGCATCACCTTGCTGCTGCCGCATGGATTTGAAGGCCAGGGTCCGGAGCACAGCAGCGCTCGGCTGGAGCGCTTTCTTCAGCTCTGCGCCGGAGGCTCCATGCAGGTCGCAAATCTCACCACGCCCGCACAATATTTTCATATTTTGCGCAGGCAAATGAAGCGCCCCTTCCGCAAGCCTCTGGTCATTATGACTCCGAAGAGACTGCTGCGTCTCCCGCAGGCGGTGAGCAAGCTGGAAGACATGAGCGGCGACACCTGCTTCCGCGAGGTGATTGATGACGATGCGTTGCAGGCCGATCCGAAACGGGTTACGCGACTCATCTTTTGCAGTGGGAAAGTATATTACGACCTGCTCGATTTCCGCAAAGAGAACGACATTAAAAGCGCGGCCATCATCCGCCTCGAACAGATCGCTCCGCTGCACATTGACAAGATCATGGAGATCGCCGCGCGCTATCCGAACGCGAAGAAAAAGTGGATATGGTGCCAGGAAGAACCGCAGAACATGGGTGCCTGGGGTTACATCCAGGAGCGCTTCATGGATCTTACCAACCACGTCATCCGCCGCGCCAGTCGCGAGCGCAGCAGCAGCCCGGCTGCGGGATCAAAAGCCATCCACACCCATGAGCAGGCGCGACTGGTCGAGGATGCCTTCAGTGTTTAAACCGCATCACTTATTATTATGCCCGTTGAAATCAAAATCCCTGCACTCGGCGAATCCATCACCAGTGGCGTTCTTTCCAAATGGCACAAAGCCGAAGGCGAACCCGTGAAAGCCGGTGATGTGTTGCTCACCCTGGAGACGGACAAGGTCGCGCAGGACATCGCTTCGGAAACATCGGGCGTGCTGCGCCGTAAAGCCAGCGAGGGCGATGAGGTGTCCATCGGCGCGGTGGTCGCCGTGATTGAAGAGGGCGGTGGAGAAACTGCGAACGCTGAACGTCCAGCATCGAAGGTCGAAGTAGTGGCTGCGAAGGAGAAGGTTGAAGCCCTACCAGTCGAAGCGGGCAAAACCGAACCGGCATTGAAATTGGTTCCGAAACCTGAACCCGAAATCCGAAATCCGAAGCCCGAAAATGTTACGGGTCGCACGTCGCGCAAGAAAATGTCGCCCTTGCGCAAGCGTATCGCCGAACAGCTCGTCAATGCCCAGCACACGGCGGCCATGCTGACCACATTTAACGAATGCGACATGACTGAAGTGATGGCGCTGCGCAAAGTTCTTCAGGATGATTTCGTGAAGAAACACGGCGTGAAGCTTGGTTTCATGTCCTTCTTCATCAAGGCGGTGGTGGAGGCTTTGAAAACCGTGCCGCAAGTGAACGCTCGCGTTGATGGCGACGAAATCGTCACCAACCATTTCCACGACATCGGCGTCGCCGTCGGCACCGAGCGCGGATTGATCGTGCCGGTGCTGAGAGGTTGCGATCAAAAATCATTCGCCGATCTGGAAAAGGACATCATCGGTTATGCGGCGCGGGCTAAAGATGGAAAGATCCAACTCGAAGACCTCACCGGCGGCGTGTTCACCATCAGCAACGGCGGGGTTTACGGCTCGCTGCTGAGCACGCCGATCCTGAATCCGCCCCAGAGCGGCATTCTGGGAATGCACACCATTCAGCAGCGCCCCATCGCATTGAACGGGCAGGTGGTCATCCGGCCCATGATGTATCTCGCGCTCAGTTACGATCACCGGGTAGTGGACGGAAAAGAGGCGGTGACGTTCCTGATCAGGGTCAAGGAATGCATTGAAAATCCAGCGCGACTTTTGGTGGGCGCTTGATCTGCGAATCGTGTCGCACCTCCTGCGGCTTACTTTTTCTTCCCGGTCGTCTCGTCCATGAAAGACTTTGTGATGCGCGTTTGTGCGCGCCCTTCGGTCAACATGCGTCCTGATTTAGTTAAGAGCGTTATACGGGTGTCCGCGCTGGCGGCGACCTGCTCCTGGCTTTGTCCCTTCACTTTCGGCCAGCCGCTGAGAACGATGGAGTCCTTTGATGGATCGTAAGTGGCATGGCTGGACTGGCCGCGATAAGCCTTCTCGGGCGGCACTCCTGTCAGCAGGACATTGACCTCGCCATTAGCCTCCATCAGGCGCATGGTGTTTTTGTCCTTGCCGAGATAGACCACAAGTTCTTGTGATTCGAGGTGAAATTGTGGGGAGATCAAACGCACGTTTTTGCTGAAGATGACCTTCCCGGTGCTGGTGTCGAGTTTCGTCACCTCGTCAGAAGTGATTTGATAACCGGCGCCAGTGTTGATGGGCGTGGCCAGGGGATCGGTCGGAGGCGCAGTCTCCTCGAAGCCGGAGATATCGGGATATTTTTTTCCACCAATTGATGCCGCAGCTTTGCCATGCTGGACACTAAGCCAGTCCGGCGCGGCCAATGCGCGCTCGCCCAGTGGTCGCAACACCACATTCCGGCCCAGAGTGGAGCCTTGCGCATGAGGGCTGTCGTCCCAACCGTAGCGCTCATGGTCGAAACGGGCCTGGGGATCAAGCTGGTCAATGGCAACGACGTTCTTGGGAGCGCTGGCGCTCGAGGACACCGTTGGCAAGTTTGGAACACGACCAATATCATTATGACTGGTGTCTTCCTTGCGGGTGAACCACAGGGACAAGGCAATAATCCCTGCTGGAAGTGTGAAAATGTAAGCAGTAGGGGACACGCAAAAGCAAAAATGTTAAGCTGGAAAATATGGTTTTCTTGATGATTTGTCAATCTTAACTAAATCAGGCATTAATTTTTTGTGTAGATTTTCTTCACTACGATTTCAGAAGACGGTAACGTAGCTTCCAAAACACGTCTGGTTGGGGCTGAACGAACACGAATGAAGGACCATCACCCGGAGTTCGTGCCTTGGATATTTCAGGGCAGGGTGTATTCGAGAGTTTCAGACAATTGGAGTTTTTTGCTTGCGTCAGTGCTCTAGCCCAATATCATCCAGCCCCC
>JAYVZW010000378.1:0-11968 GCA_043783015.1 Verrucomicrobiota bacterium | reverse complement strand
TTTGTGTGGACCGCCAAAGCCACCGACATCCTGGCCAAAGTCACCCGAGCCCGTCAAAAACTTCATTGTTACACCAATAAGCGCGCACTACACTAGCACTTAAACATTTACAAAGGACTACCGCAAAAAATAATCCCTACTGCCTTCTGTTGGTAAAGGTGCCATTCGGGTTAGGGTTCGAAAAATAGACATAATAATCCGAAGCGGTTGCTCAATGTTCCGCGCGCCGTCCCTATAAGTCCAGCATCGCGACCAGTTCATCATGCCGGGCGGCAGCATAATGATGACTGACAAAACCAAGGCGCTGGCCGGTGGCGATGTTTTCCTGGAGATCGTCGATGTAGATCGTTTGTGATGGCGTGAGATCGTAGCGCCTGATGGCCTCAAGATAAAATTCTTCGCGCGGCTTGGCACATCCGGCCTCGTAGGAATAGATGCCACCATCGAACAGCGAGAATATTTGGAATTGCTCAAAGAGCCAGTCCTTGTGCAGTCCGCTGGTGTTGGAGAACAGATAAAGCGGATGAGTTCCGGAGAACTGCCGCACCAGATTTAACATGGGAGGGTTTTCCGTGAAGATGTCGCCCCAGATGCGGGTGAATTCCTCGCGCGTGCCGCGATATCCAATCCGGGAAATGGATTGATTGATGAAGTCCGAGTCGCTCATGCGACCAGATTCCAAATCGTCTTTGAAGGGAGAGAGCAATTGCAATATCTCATCTGCGGTCGCGGTGCTCTGCTTCGCGAATTTTTGCGTGGCGCCGCGAAAATCAAAATGCACCAGAACGTTGCCGATATCAAAGAGGAAGGCGCGCTTCATGAGGCGAGTCCGGCAAGAACGTTGCGTGCGATTTTCAATGAAGCTTCCGGTTCGCTTAATGGCAACGTGTTGGTCTTCATGCGCTTTGCCTCGGCGCGATTGTTTGCCAGCAAACGCGCGGCTTGAATGCCGGTTTCCTTGGGCGTTTTTGTGACCACACCGCAGTCGTGCTTTACCAGCAACTCGGCATTGCCCTCTTCCTGTCCGGGCACGATGAAATCAATGATGGCCGGACAGCGCGCGGCGAGTGCTTCATGCAGAATGGCACCGCCGGCCTTGCAGATGACCAGATCGTGCGTCTGAAGGATGCGCGGAATTTGATTGGTCCAGCCCAGCACTTCGATGGATGCGCCCGGCAGTGAGTCGGTGAAACGTCTGAGCGTGTGATAGAGCCGGGATGCGTGTTTTCCCACCGGGAGCGTCAGATGCGTTCCGGCCACCAGCAGTGGGCGAAGGGATTCCAGCGTAGCGGCAACATGGTCCACACAGGTGGAGGGCAGATAGATGATTCGCCCTTGAGGAAGTTCGGCCATCGACGGAGCGGTCTGGGAGAAATCCAAATGAACGGGAAATCCGGTCGCAAAGATTTTTCCAGGCTCTGCACCCAGCGCAGAGAGAGCGCGCCTCGAGTCTTCATCGGCAACAAAATATCTGTCGCTCGGCGCGAGCATCCAGACGGGATGGATGGAAATCGAATCCGTGACCACGGTGAAAAGAGGCGGAACGGCCAAGCCTTCCGTGCGAAGGGTCTCAATGATTTTACTGTAAACCGGATAAGTGGAAATGATGACCTGTGGTCGATCCCGCTGGAGCAATTCACGCAGCGCACGGCGCAGACCCGCGAGAATGTCCACGCCACCCGAACCTTTGAAATCCATCTTCGCGGTGTGGGCAAAGACCCGGCCCCATAATTTTGGCGCACGCGTGATGAGCATCTGATAATTTATCTTTAGCAGCGGTGAAAGGTGCGGATGTGCCACATCGCAGAGATCCAGAATCCGCGTTTCTTCCTGCGGAGCGATTTGATTCAGGCCGGCGGCCACGTTGCGCGCAGCCGTGTTGTGGCCGTCGCCGAAACCTGCTGTAAGGAGCAATATCACAAGGGTTTTTCTTTTAACTCTCGCCCGGCAGAACGCGATGAGAAAGTTACATTAATGTCACTTTGAAGACACGAGATGGAAAGATTCAAGATGCCAGAGCAAAGCAATTTTCTTGAATCATGATCTCTTCCCCCTTGTGTCTTGAATCTTGCGATCTTACATCTCTCTCATGCGCATCGGCATCATTGGCGGCACGGGTTTCATCGGGCGTTCCCTTGGGAGGGAGGCCCTTCAACGCGGTCATTCCGTGGTGGTTTTTTCACGACGCAAAGAGATCTCATTATCATGGGCGAACGAGGTCCGCCCCATTGCTCAGGAAGGCCCGGTGTTGGACCCGACCGGATTGGATGTGCTCATCAATCTGGCGGGTGACAGTGTCTTAGGACTCTGGACTTCCGCAAAAAAGAAGCGCATTTGTGACAGTCGCGTGGAATTGACCAACCGCATCGTGGATGCGTTGAAGGAATGCCCGGAACGGCCTGCGACATTTATCTGCGCCTCCGGCAGCGGTGCATACGGGAATCGCGGTGATGAAATTCTCACCGAAACCTCGCTGCGCGGTGCTGGATTTCTGGCGGATGTTTGCGCGGATTGGGAGGCGGCGGCGAACCGTGCACAGACGCTCGGCATGCGAGTGGTGTTGTTGCGCACCGGCATGGTGCTGGGCAAGGACGGTGCTGCCTGGCCACTGCTCCGCCGTGTGTTCAGCTTCTGTCTCGGCGGCAGGCTGGGCGACGGCAAACAGTGGGTGCCATGGATTCACCTTGAAGACGAGGTGGGCATCATCCTGCACGCAATCGAGCACACCCATGTCTCCGGGCCGGTGAACTTGGTTGCGCCGGAGCCAGTCACGAACATCGAATTCACTCGGGCTGTCGCTCGAGCGGTGCATCGGCCCGCCATCATCCCGGTGCCAGCGTTCGCCCTGCGACTGGTGTTGGGTGAATTTGCCGATGTGTTATTAGATAGTCAGCACGTGGAGCCAAAGGTGGCGCTGGCTTCCGGCTACCAGTTCCAGCATCCCGGATTGGTCGGGGCACTGAGATCGTTGGTTTAGAAAAAATGTTTTGTCCATTCTGTTAATTCCGTCTTATCTGTTTCGCTTCATGTCCGCCCAGCAAACCACCATCGGTCTCGTTTATGACTATGACCAGACGCTCAGCCCCGGCTACATGACCGATGAGGTGGTTTTCCCGCACTTTGGCATCAACGCCGCGCAGTTCTGGAAGCGCTCCCATGCGCTGGTGGACGAGCAAGGCTACGACGGAGAGATGGCTTATCTCAAGACTTTGCTCGACTGTCTTACGCCCGATCCGCCCTCCAATGCCGACCTCCGTAATCTGGGGCCGAAATTGAAATTCTTTCCCGGACTGCCGGAGATGTTCACCGAGCTGGATGCCGTTCTCCGCGAAGAACACCGCGTCATCGGTGTGAAGCTGGAGCATTACATCATCAGCTCCGGCTTGAAGGAGTTGCTGGAGGGCAGTGCGCTTCGTCCGCATGTGCGGGCTGTGTTCGCCAGTGAATTCGCCGAGGATTCTTCCGGCCGCATCAGTTTCCCGAAGCGCGTCATCAGCCACACCACCAAGACGCAGTTCATCTTCCGCATCAATAAGGGAATGCTCCAGCCGCATGAGGACGTGAATGATCATATGCCGCCCGAGATGCGCCCCATCCCTTTTCAGAACATGATCTATGTCGGCGACGGTCCAACCGATGTGCCTTGTTTTACCTTGATGCGGCGCTACGGCGGGAACGCCATCGCCGTCTATAACGCCGAGGACAAGTCCCGCACGAGCTTCCGCAAATGCTACCAGCTCAGCACGCACGCCGATCGGGTGAAACACATAGCTCCCAGTGACTTCCGTCCCGCCAGTCACTTTCGTTTACTGCTGGAGGAAATGATCACCGAGATCGCCGACGGCATCCTCCGTCGCAAACGAAGCGAGGTCGAGAACGCGACAGTGAGCGCGCCGGGTTATTGAGCCGCGAACAAGCTGCGCAACAGCGCGGCCAGTTCCGGCTTGGTCATGCGGCGCTCCGCGATGGCGATGAGGGCGTCGTAGATATCCATGTCGTGTTTGCAGTCAACAGGAACGCTGCGGCAACGGCTGTGCGCTTGTTGCCATCGAAATAGGCCTGCGCCTGTGAGAGATGAAATGCATACGCGGCTGCAATGTCGCATACATCTCCCCCGCCATAGAACCATGTGTTTTCTGCTGCGGTGAGGGCAGATTCAACCAAGCCGTCGTCACGAACGCCCGCCATGCCCCCAAACATGGCAAGCGACTGGACATGAAGCATGTCCGCGACGCTGCGAGAGACAAACTTAGGCTGCTGCGCACTCATTGAGCCAGCTTGCGGAACAACTCGTCATGCCCAGCAAAAATTTGTTCCGCAATCCGCTCAGCCTTGGCCGTATCTAGGTAGCGAACTGTAGTCGCAGGCACTTCTGTTTTCATACCGGCCACTGCACGTAGAACCTCCTGTCGGTCCACTTCTGGCAGTGTCTTGATGAGATTGATGACCTCCGTTGCGCTCATGACCAAAGTATACCATCGCGCCATCGTCTTGCCAATAGCGATTTCCTTGCACAAGAACGTCCCCTGCGCTATGACGCGCGCTCCACGTGATGGTGTGTCGCGCGGTGCAAATTCATGAGCGATAAAAAACACTTTCATTTCATCGGCATCGGCGGCACGGCGATGGGTTCAGCTGCGGCGGCCTTGCGTCTGGCCGGGCATGTCATTACTGGCTCCGATCAAAAAGTTTATCCGCCGATGTCCACGATGCTGGAAAAGTGCGGCATCGCCCTGATGGAGGGTTACAAGGCGGAAAATCTTCCACCGGACGCCGCTTGCATCGTGGTCGGCAACGCCATCTCGCGCGGCAATCCCGAAGTCGAGTCAGTGCTTGAACGCCGCCTGCCTTATACTTCCCTCGCGGAACTGCTGCGCTGTGAAGTGCTGCAAGGGCGACGGAATTTCGTCGTCACTGGCACTCATGGGAAAACGACCACGACATCGATTCTTGCCTGGCTGCTGGAGCACGCGGGAAAAAATCCGGGCTACCTCATCGGCGGTGTGCCGGACAATTTTGCAGTGGGCGCGCGCTTCAGTCCTTCCGACTTTTTCGTAATTGAGGGCGACGAATACGACACTGCCTTCTTCGACAAGCGTTCGAAATTCATCCACTACCTGCCGGAGTGCGTGATCGTGAACAATCTTGAAATGGATCACATGGATATTTTTGATTCCATCATGGACATCCAGCGCGAGTTCACCCGCATGTTGAAACTGGTGCCACGCACCGGTCGAGTTTTCCTGAATGGCGATGAGGCAACCTGCCGGGCATTGATCAAAGACTGCCCGGCTCCGATTTCGACCGTCGGCATCGGCGATGATTGCGAGATCAAAATCAAAATCACGGATGCGGCAGCGGTGCACACTGGCTTCGAGTTAAATGAAGAAAAATTCATCTTGCCGATGGTCGGCGAGTTCAATGTGCGCAATGCCGCGATGGCCGTGTGCGCGGCGCGTCATGCGGGCTTGAGCGATGTGCAGATTCGCGCTGGACTTCTGGAGTTCAGGGGCGTGCTGCGCCGTCAGACGGAACGCGGCACTGTGAACGGAGTTCATATCATCGACGATTTCGGCCATCATCCGACGGCCATCCGCGAGACCTTGCGCGGGCTACGCCAGCGATTCCAGGGCGCGCGTTTGTGGGCTTTGTTCGAGCCGCGCTCGAACACCAGCCGGCGCAATCTTTTGCAGAACGAACTCATTGCCGCACTCCAGGAAGCGGATGGCTCGATCATCGCGGCAGTGAATGCTCCGGAGAAAGTTCCTGCCGGTCAGCTTCTCGATGTGGATGCGGTGGCCGCAGCCGTCCGCGCGGCGGGTCGCGAGGCCTTTCACGAATCCGGAGCGGATGCGATCATCGCGCGGCTCAAGCCCTTGGTGCAATCAGGTGACGTAGTCATTGTCTTTAGCAATGGCGGTTTTGACGGCATTCATCAGAAGCTCATGGAGCGGCTTTGATGCGATAAATCATGTGCTTTGGCCGCGAATGCAAAGTAGGATTATACCCTATAGCGCGGGTTCTTTGGCTTGCTTAGTTTATAAAAAAATGCTAAAAATTGGGGTGAACTCTCCATGCTGCAATCAATATTATAATCAAAACAAACATCTCATGCACATCATAGCACGCCGGTGGCTTATTATCGCTTTCATGGCTGCAGGGTATGCAAGCTTAAATGCCCAAACAGTCTCATTGGGCACCGCGAATTCATTTGCAGTGCTGGCTGGCACCGACATCACGAATACGGGCGCAACCACGATCACAGGGGACGTCGGTTTACATCCAGGAACTTCGATCGGTGGTGGTATCATTGTGAACGGGGCAGTTCACGCGACAGATGCAGTCGCGTTGCAAGCCAAGAACGATTTGGTCACTGCGTATAACGACGCTGCCGGCCGGGCCGTGAATTTTTTTGTGCCAGCAGATCTTGCAGGGTTGAATCTCGTAGGTGGTGTTTACAGGAACGCCAGCGCCCTTGGGCTTACGGGAACCATGACGCTCAACGGGGGAGGAAACCCGAATGCAGTTTGGATTTTCCAAATTGGATCGACGTTGATTACGGCATCCGGCAGCTCGGTGCTCTTGATCAATGGCGCTCAGGCGTGTCATGTTTTCTGGCAGGTCGGCAGCTCGGCAACACTTGGCACCGGCTCCAACTTCTCAGGTAATGTTTTGGCTTTGACAACAATCACGGCACAAACGGGCGCCACGGTGTTAGGACGACTGCTGGCACAGAATGGTGCCGTGAACTTGGACACCAATACGATTGCGGCGGCCATCTGTCAGGAGGTGGTCAACGCGCCGCGAACGAATAATGGCGGAGGCGCATCCGCTGCCGAACTGAAGAAGGCGCTCATTTTGTCGGCACAGATGACCGACGTGATCTCGGCTCAGGGACTGACCTCCATCTATACACTCGGCTTTGCCCAGTTCGACACCGAAGTGTTCAGCCTGCAACAACGCTTCGCGGACATTCGTGGAGCTTCGCGTGACAACGGAGCACCGGAAGTTTTTAACCCTATTCCCAGTGAGAAGAACCCATGGAGCGGAAAGAACCCACGGGGTGGCAAAAATGCCTGGGGCGGCAAGGGTGGTAAAGGCGGCGAAGGTGTGCAACCCAAACAAGTGCAGGTGACCGAGGATGATCGCTGGGGCTTCTTCATTACTGGCAGCGGAGATTTCGCCACTGCTGGGGACATTGATGGCACTTCCCTAGGCGTCACCATCGGCGTGGACTGCCGGCTGAGTAATCATTTCCTAATGGGTGTGAGCATTGGTTACTCGCATGCTGAAAGCGACTTCCTTGACGACAGCAAGGTCAAATCTGACGGCGGCAAAGTCGCGCTTTACGGCATGTATCAGCGCGGAGGTTTCTTCACCGAGGGCCTCATCGGCGGTGGTTACAACAGCTACGACATCAAGCGGAGCGCCTTTCTCGGCAATGCTTACGGAAACACCTCCGGCTTGCAGTTCGACAGCTATCTCGGCATTGGCTATGACGCGAGGGTGGGGCATTGGACGATCACACCGAAGGCCTCGATGCTTTACACGCTTGTGGGTATCAATGGCTATCATGAATACGGCTCGCTGGTGCCACTGAATGTTGATTCACAGAACGCCAGTTCGCTGCGGAGTCGCATCGGCCCGCGCGTGGCCTACACGACCGAGTGGGGTGCGGCGAGGGTCACGCCTTCATTCAGTGCAGAGTGGCAGCATGAATTTCTCGATGACCAGCTCCCTTTTGATGCCCGCTTCTCCAATGATGCCAATCATCTCTTTACCGTTCACGGGCCGAAGATTGGGCGGGACAGCCTGTTGCTGACTGCTGCAATGAATGTCGCCTGGAGTCGTTACGCAGCCTATCTGGCTTACCAAACTAATCTCGGACGCCAGAATTACGATAGCCAGACTGTGCTGGCTGGCTTCCGCGTGTCCTGGTAACCATCGATCGGATCTGGTTTTTGCCGCGAGGCATTTGAGGACGAGGTGGTCTTGTTTACTGAGAACACTGACTCAGTAGCCCTATCAAGTAGCTTGCCATTCTCTCTAAATACCATAAATTAGGCGATTGCCTGATTTATGTTGTGTCTGCCACCAATTCGACTCATTCTGGCGCTGTCCCTTGTGATGGCGATGGCCCCGCCGGCCCATGGCATTTTGTTTTACGACACGGGTGATGCCAGTCACAACATCTCTGCTCCGACGGGAATCTATGCCGGCTCGGGCTGGCAGTATGAAGGCTATTTTGGCAGTTATCTGGGCACCATGATTTCGCCCACGATGTTCATCACAGCGCAACACATCGGCATTAATAGCTCCACGTTTTCTTACGACACGATTTTCAGCAGTGCGCCGGCAGTGACTTATGCCATCGACAGCAGTGCCAATGGCGGCGTCGGCTACTGGAACATCTCGGGCACCGACCTCCGCATTTTTAAGATTACGGGTGGAACTTTTCCAACCTACGCCCCGGTTTATAGTGGCAGCGCGGATTTGACAGCTGATTTCGTGGTCACGGGACGAGGTGGACCGCGCGGCGCGGATGTCACACTCAGCAGCATCTTGAAAGGATACAGCACAACCGCTAGCGACGGCATCGCGCGCTGGGGACGCAATACATTCATCGGCTCCGTGAACAGCGGTGTGGGGCCACTGTTGGTGGCGAATTTTGATCCGGTGGCAAACCAAGATGAGATTACATTATCAGGGGGTGATTCTGGCGGCGGGGCATTTATTAATGTGGGTGGGGTGTGGGAACTTGTTGGTATCAACTATGGCGTAGAAAACGGCCCGTTCTCGGCCAGCGCGGATGGCTCTAATTCCTTCACAGCCGCGCTGTTTGACACCAGTGGATATTTTGAGCAAAGCGGCAGCAACTGGCTTCCAGTCATTGGTCCATCATCGCTTTATCTATCGCGCGTGAGCAGCAGTGCTGCGGAGATACAAAGCATCACTGCCGTGCCTGAGCCTTCATCTGCATTGCTTGTTTGCAGCGCAGCGTTTGTTCTTCTGATCGGGAGGCGGAATCGCCTCGCTGTAAACCTCTGATCATCATGAATCTGTTTGTGGCAAGAAAGCTCACATCATCTCGTATTCTTTTCGCGCCTATGAAAAAATTATTTCCGACTCTTTGCGCGCTGGCCATGGTCGCCGCCTCCCTGACTGCCCAGACGCCAGACCCGCAGCCCCAACCAAAACCCGAAGCACCACAACCTGCGCCTCAAGCAGCTCCGGCCAAGCCCGCCAATCTCACTGCTCCAGCCGATGCTGCTCTGAAGAAAAAAAGCGTCGCCGAGATCACCAAAAACTGCCAGGAATTCAAAGGCTTGTTTCAGGTCTTTGCCGATCGTGAATCCGGAGCGCTCTATCTCTTTGTTAAAAAAGACCAGCTCAAACGCGAGTTCATCTATTTCTCGCACGTGGTGGACGGGGTCGTGCAAGCCGGACGAAACCGGGGCCAGTTCAGTGACAGTGAAGTCTTCACCATCTCGAAGCTCTACGGCAAGCTGGAGTTCGTCCTGCAAAACACTGCGTATTATTTTGATCCCGAGCACCCGCTGGCGCGCGCCGCAAACGCGAACATCAGCAACGCGGTCGTGGCCTCGGAGCCGATCATCGCCTCGAATGATGAAGGCTATCTCGTCAGCGCGGGCAGCCTATTCTTAAAGGAGTCATTCATGCAGGTGAAACCGAGTTCGTCCGGCGCGGCGGAGAGCAAGGCGGTGCTGGGAAAACTCTCCGAGTCGAAGACCAAGTTCACTCGCTGGGGTTCCTATCCACGCAACACGTTCTTAGTTGTCGAATACGTTTACGAAAACCCGGCACCCTCCCACCAGGACGACGACGCGAAGGGATTGCAGGATATGGCCGATCCTCGCTATGTGAGCATTCGCGTGCAGCATACTTTGGTGGCGATGCCGGAGAATGACTACCAACCGCGCGCTGATGATCCGCGCGTGGGTTATTTTATGACGCATCTGACCGACCAGATTTCTACCGAGGCCACGCCCTATCGCGATTTCATTCACCGCTGGAATCTGAAGAAGAAGGAGCCCGCGGCCGCCTTGAGCGAACCGGTGGAACCGATTGTGTGGTGGATCGAAAATACCACGCCGCTCGAGTTTCGCGATACGATAAAAAATGCCGCACTGCTCTGGAACAAATCCTTTGAAAAAATTGGCTACAAAAACGCGCTCGTCGTCAACGTGCAGCCGGATGACGCCAAGTGGGACGCCGGTGACCTCGATCATAATGTCCTACGCTGGACATCCTCGCCCAAGGCCCCGTTCGGCGGCTATGGACCAAGTTTTGCCAATCCCCGCACCGGACAGATTCTCGGCGCGGACATCATGTTTGAGTTCAGTTTTGTGAAGAACCGCCTCATGGCGCATCGCCTGTGGGATGAATTGGGAATGGCCGGGTTTTCCAAAAAAAATGATGATGCTGCATTCAATCAGCACGCTTGCATGGCAGCCACGATGACCCAGCAGGGTCTGCTATTTGGTTCCAGCATGCTCCGGCTGCGCAAGGCTGACCAGATTGATTTCGACACCATGCTCAAGGAATCCATGTCCCAACTGATCCTGCATGAACTTGGTCACACGCTCGGCCTCAATCATAACTTCCGTGCCAGCCATCTGCACAGTCCGGCAGAACTGCGCGACCGTGGGCTGACGGAGAAGACCGGACTCAGCGCCTCGGTGATGGATTACATGCCGCTTAATCTCGGGCCGGACAAACAGCATCAGGGCCAATATTACATGGACGCCCCCGGCGTTTATGATGACTGGGCGATTGAATACGGTTACAGTGATGCCTTGCCGGATGCCGCTGCGGAAACCAAGCGACTGGCCGGCATCGCCAGCCGTTCGAATGAACCGCAGCTCGGCTTCGCCAATGACGCCGACGACATGCGCTCTCCTGGCAAGGGCATTGATCCGCGCGCCCAAGTGTTCGACATGAGCAGCGACCCCGTAGCCTATGGCGCGGAACGCTGCGTGATAGCGCAGCAGGCCATCGGCAAGCTCATGGCAGAGCGTCCCAAAGAAGGGCGGAGCTGGCAGGAGCTTTTGCAGAGCTATATCTCCCTCACCACGGAGAAAGGCAACGCTCTGACTGCCATCAGCCGCTACATCGGCGGAGTCTATGTGGAGCGCGCCTTCGTCGGACAGGTCAAGGAAAACTCGCCCGACCCCTTCAAGCCCGTGGAGACGGAGAAGCAGAAGGCTGCGATGGCTGCGCTCGCCAGGTTTGCTTTTGGCCCCGATGCCTGGCAAACGCCCGATGATTTGCTGCGCCATCTGCAGCAGCAACGCCGGGGCTTTGACTTCAGGGAAAGCGGCGAAGATCCCAAATTTCATGAACGCGCGTTAAAATTTCAGCGGGCGCTGCTCGATCATCTGCTCCACGCCAATACGCAGAACCGCATTCTCGACAGCGCCCTTTATGGCAACGGCTATTCCTTGCATCAGATGATGCGCGACCTCACGGGGACGATTATGGACGGCGAGGCATCGAACGCCTCCGTGAGCACTATCCGGCAGAATTTGCAGACCGACTATGTGGAGCGGCTTATCGGCATCGTGAAAGGCAGAACCCACTTCGCCGCCGCGCGCTCGGTCGCCCTTTATGAGTTGCAGCGCATCCAGAAGAAAATGGGAGCGGAGGAACCTGATGTCATCGAGTCCAACCGGCCGCATCGTGCGCAAATTCTCTTCGTCATCAAGCAGGGTCTCGAAGACAAGAAGGCGTGATCTCCAAGCTCTGACTGTAGCTACTTGAAGGTGGCGATCATGATGTCCTTGAAGGACACCGTGGTGTTCGCACCGCCGTGAATTTGCAGGCCGATCTTGCCGGTAAGCGGAATGCTTTTGTCGGTTTCCGTGTAGTCCACGGTGGTCACGCCATTGAGGATGATTTTGATATTCGCCCCACGGCAGATGATTGTTAGTTCATTCCAGTCATTGCG
>JAYVZW010000377.1:0-3975 GCA_043783015.1 Verrucomicrobiota bacterium | reverse complement strand
TCGGGCTGCGGATTGAAGTTGCTGAGCACCTCGATCATTTTCAAACGGTCATCGGTCTTCTCACCGAGGCCGAGGATGCCGCCACAGCAGACGCTCATTCCGGCTTCCTGCGCGTGGCGGATGGTGCGGAGCCGGTCGTCAAATGTGTGCGTGGTGACGATGTTCGGGTAGTGTTCGGGAGAGGTGTCGATGTTATGGTTGTATGCGGTGACACCAGCATCCTTCAAGGCTCGCGCTTCATCTCCGCCGAGTTCGCCGAGCGTAACGCACACTTCCATTCCGAGCGTGCTGACATCGCGCACGATATCGAGAACCTGGTCAAACTTCTGGGTGCCCATGCGCACACCTTTCCAGGCCGCGCCCATGCAGAAACGCGTGGAGCCATTTTCTTTCGCAGCCCGCGCCTTCTCCATGACCGCGTCTTTTTCCATGAGCTTCTCAGACTTCACCTCCGTCGAGTATCGCGCACTCTGAGCGCAATAACCACAGTCCTCGGAACAGCCGCCGGTTTTAATGGAGAGCAGCGTGCAGAGTTGCACCTCCCGCTCAGGCCAATTTTCCTCATGCACCGTGCGCGACTGTTTGATCAAGTCAAAGAAAGGCTGGTGATAAAGACGATGCAGGTCGGGGTAGTTCATGCTCTGGGGTCGTTAATTCAAAATGGTGAAAAGGCAAATTGATGGGGCGGCTTCGACCCACACAACGTCAATCACGCGGCCTCTTGGCGTTGCAAATACTTGAGCAGCTTCGACAGCATGGCGCGCATCTCCGGGCGCTGCACGATCAAATCCACCAGGCCGTGCTCCATCATGAACTCGGCGGTCTGAAAGCCGGGAGGGAGGTCGCTGTGCGTGGTCTCTTTCACTACGCGCGGGCCGGCGAAACCGATCATGCACTTGGGCTCCGCCAAGATGATGTCGCCAAGCGTGGCGAAGCTGGCGGTGACGCCGCCTGTGGTCGGGTGGGTGAGCACGGAAATGTAAGGCAGCCTGGCATCACTGTGCCGCGCGAGCGCACCGCTGGTCTTGGCCATTTGCATGAGGCTGAGAATGCCCTCGTGCATTCGCGCGCCGCCGGATGCTGAAAAGACGATGACCGCGCATTTTTCCCGCGTGGCGGCCTCGATGGCGCGGGTGATTTTTTCCCCCACAACGCTGCCCATGCTCGCGCCGAGAAATCGAAAATCCATGATCGCCAGCAGCACGGGTATGCCTTCGATTGTGGCTCGACCGGTGACCACAGCTTCTGTGAGTCCAGTCTTCTGCTGGTAGGCTTTCACCTTGCCGAGGTAGTCTTTAAAACCGAGCGCGTTCACGGAATCAAGCTTGGCGTCCATCTCCACAAAGCTGCCTTCGTCCGCAGTTAAAGCGATGCGCTCGTCGGAACTAAGCGTAAAGTGATGCGTGCAGTGCGTGCAAACGCGCATGTTCTTCGCCAGCGCCTGCTCATAGAGACTCTCACCGCAGGAGGGACACTTCGTCCACAGTCCTTCCGGCATGTCCTTTTTCTTCTCACCGAGGTCGTCAACGGATCGCTTGCTGAAAATACCCATAAATTTAAGTCGCCATCCTAGCCGCGAGCCAAGGTAATCACAACCACCTTTTCCACCCCGCCCTCGCGTTTCAATATTCGCGCGCATTCGGTAGCGGTGGAGCCGGTGGTCAGGACATCATCCACCAGAAGGACATTGCGCCCGGCCAGCGTCTCCTTTTTCAAAACGGATTTGCACATCGCGAACGCACCCCGCAGATTTTCGATGCGTTGATTTCGCGATAGCGAAGCCTGCGCTGTGGTAGGCCGCAACCGGCGCAAAGCATTCATCGCGGGCCAGCCTTCGCAGCGCGACAGTTCACGGCACAGCTCCCAGGCCTGATTGTATTGTCGCTCCCGCTCCCGCGCATGATGCAACGGAACGGGCACCAGCGTCCACTTTGACTTGTCCAGTTCTGCCAGCCGCGCATCCCCGAAAGCGCGTGCCAGGAGTTGTGTCAACAGCCCGCGCAGATGCAGCCGACGTTGATATTTGAAACGGTGGATCAGTGTCCGCATCGAATCCTCGGCATGATAGGCCGACACGGCAAAATCAAAATGCAGCTTCAAGTCCGCGCAATTTCCGCAACGGAATTCGCCCGTGAATGTGCCGTCGTAAGGTTCGCCGCAGAGACGGCAAAGGGGAGGAGCTATGCGCGGCAACGTATCCATGCATGAATCACAAAGCCAGCGTGCAGCAAACTCGCGCCCGGATTCCAGTGACTTCTCGCAGACTTCGCAGCGACGCGGATAAATGAGATCAAGAAACGCCGAGGCGTATTTCTGCAAGACTTTCATGCGCGCCATTCCTTGAGTTTTTCCGGGAAAGGACACTCCGCGCAGGCCGAGTCGTCTTCCAGACAGTAGTCCTCATAAATCTGTAGCAGCCCCTGCTGATGAAAAAGACGCTTTGAAAAGTCAGCAGCGCGCGGATTGTCGCCAAACAACCGCAGCATTGCGCGACGCACCTTCTGGTTATCGAGCAGTGCGGGCAGTTGCTTGTATTCATCCCAAAGTTTCGCCTCGTCCTGCACCAGAAGCGGATAGGCCACATTCGCCAGCATTTCCTGTGCGCGCGTTCCGCCGATCAGTGCCATCGGTCTGCCACCTGGCTCCGCGAGCAATGTATAATGCATGCTCCAATAATCGTGTTCCAGAGCCAGCAATGTCTCTTGGAATTTCTTCCGGCTCCATGACGCAGCATGAAGAGTGAGATAAACGCTCTTCCACGAACGAAGCATGGCACTGAGCGCACCGAGGCGACGTTGCGGATGATTGCCGGGGCGCGCTCCAGCAATCTGCCACTGCGGACGATGATGATCGTCCAGCCAGTTGAGATAAGCATGGCGTTGCTTCCACCACTCCGACCACAGCGCCCGCAAATAGACTCGCGTCTCCGGTTCCGTATCTTCATAACGCACGGATTCCAGAAAACCGGACACTCCGAACAACAACGCCTCACGCTCCGGCCCTGCAAGCCGCAGCATCTTGCGCAAAGGCAGCCTTTGCGCGAGCACCGTGAACGCCCGCTGATTGTGACGATAGCCGAGGGCATTGGCCAGGCTTTGGTAAACCGCCTGCTCGCGACCATGAATGCGGATGAGGGCGTGAATTTTCTCTGACTTCCTCTGGAGCCGATATTGCGCAGCAGCCTCGACAAATGACGCTGCACATGCGGCGTTCATTTCCCGCAGCGGCGTCGCACAACGTCCGATCCGCGCCTCGGCCATGCGTTTTGGCCTGGCGCCATCTTGCAACATCTCCGGCTTGAGTTGCACTTGCATCACTTCGCGATGCAGCGCCGTCCGCGTGAACATGCGCGCTTCGGGCGACCGCATAAATAGGTGAAGGGCCACATTTTCATACGCGATATTCGCTCCGTGACCGTGTCGCTCCCAGTCGCGCACATCGGGATCAAGCTCGATGTCTCCGCGCACTGTTTGATCGCCGCATTGCAGGGCGCAGCCGGTGAAGTCCGGTCCGGCACTGTGATTCCACACGCCGAAATCGCGCACGGCGATGCGCGCGCCATCGGTTGTGGTGAACTCGCTGCCGAACGCGCCCGCAAACCAGAGGCTTTGCAAATCAAGTTCAGACAATGCCTCATTCCATTCGACCGCGCCGTCTTCGATGCCGCCGAACACATCGCTTGTGAAACCGCGATAATGCAAAGCTAGGGAAAGTGCGCCTGTCATTGTGCTTAAATTAAAGCAATGTCCTTCACGCGCAATCAACCACAACAGGCATAATCCAAATGTTTTTCCGCAGCCATATACCAGCACGCCTGGTGAGCATTCTCTCCGCAATATTTGTCTTCCTGGCAAGTGCCGTTTCTGCACAAACTTCCCTTTCGCCGGAAGAAGCTGACATCTTGAAGAGAGGCGCTGCCGCGGGTCTGCTGGCGCGCGACGGTGAGCTTGATCAGGCAGAGAACGAATACCGCGC
>JAYVZW010000376.1:0-3976 GCA_043783015.1 Verrucomicrobiota bacterium | reverse complement strand
CGGAAGCTGTGTTTGGTGAGTTCGTTGCCCTTGTAATCTTCCTCGCCCACCGACATCAATCCGACGATGGGATTCTCCCGGCCATGCAGATGCCGTGAATAGACGCTGCCCATGATGGCATACTGCACCAGATGACTCGCCTTCGCATCCGGGTTGGCCCCTGCATCCAGTATGTAGCAAACTCCATGCTCGTTCGGTATCGGACTGGCGATGCCGGGAAAATCCACGCCCTCGATGCGCCCCAGCATCAGCGTGGAAGCAGTCACCGCAGCGCCGGTGTGTCCCGCGCTGACGATTGCCTGACACTCGCCCTGCTTTACCAAATCCACTGCCACCGTGACGGACGAATTCTTTTTCTTGCGCACGGCATCAATTCCCGAGTCCGCCATCGCCACCACCTGCGTGGCGTTCACGATCTCGATCCGGCCACGATCCCCCACTTGCTGTTTGTCCAGTTCCGCCGCGATCACGTCCGAGGGGCCGGTCAGAAAGAACTTCTCCACATGCGGCAAAGTCTTCAGCGACAGTTTCAGGCCACCAATGGGATTCTGGGGCGCAAAGTCTCCGCCCATCGCATCTAGAGCAATCTTCATTTGTCAGAAATATCACGGTTCACCGCGCCAGTTAGCGCAGTGCATGGAGCGATGCAAACGCAAAGCAAGCATCACAGGAATTGGAATTACACCTTCCACAGAATTCTACCGGCTTACTGCCATCACCGTCACTTCTCCTGCCACCCCGGTCAGGCTGATGCCACGCAACGAGATGGCCTTCGATTCTTTCGGCATCACCAGCGACTTCTCGGTCACGGGCAGCAGTCGCGCATTCTGCCACTGGCCTTTTTCAAAGGACTGGATCAGCCACCACTTCACGATGTTTTCCAATCGCGGATCAAACAGATGCCACTCGGCGCGACCGGCATTCACAGTAACTTCCGGTCTGACAGGCACATCGCTCCCCAACCATGACGCGGCAGGCGGCAGGGCAAACTGTTGATAAGCGCGTTTGATGACAAGCTCTGACAATGTCCCCTGATTTTTTACCAGCGCTGTCACGTTCCAATGGATGTGCCCCGGCGACATGGTCTGGCCGCGCTCGCGGGTGACGCTGATCTGCTTGAGAATTTCATACGGCTGACGGTCTTCGAGCACGCGCTGCGAGGCCATGCCCGGCCAGATGTGACGGTGGGCCGTGTTCTGCTTCAACCACCAGTCGAAGATCGTGGTGAAGCTCAAGTTTTGTCCCTTGATCGGCCAGTAGAGCTGCGGCGCGAGATAGTCGCACCAACCGTTCTGGAGCCACTTGAGCGAATCCGCGCCTATGGCATCGAAGGGATCGAGCGCACCTTTGCCGGTGCCTTGAGGATTTCCCGGACGCCACAAACCAAACGGACTGATGCCAAAGCGCACCCAGGGCTTTTCCTTTTTGATACCTTCATAAACTTCCCGGACAAATGTGTCCACGTTGTCGCGGCGCCATGCTTTGCGCTCCAATTTGCCGTCGGTCGCGAGATATTTTTTCCACGCCCGGTCATCAGGAAATTCCCGGTATGCGCCATTTTTCTTCTCGGGATAGGGATAAAAATAATCATCGATGTGAATGCCGTCCACATCATATCGCTTCAACACATCAAACATCACCGCCTTCGCACGATCTCGCACCAGCGGCTCGCCGGGGTCCATCCACACATCTGATCCGTAGGTCCAGCAGCACTCAGGATGTTGTTTGAGCAGGTGGCAGCCTCCGGCGGCATATTTGTTGCCATTGAGCGCACGGAAGGGATTGAACCACGCATGAAGTTCGAGGCCCCTGGCGTGCGCTTCCTTGATCGCAAACTCCAGCGGGTCCCAATCGACATCCGGCGCCTGGCCCATTTTGCCCGTGAGCCACGGCGACCACGGCTCGATGTCCGATTTGTAAAAGGCATCGCCCATGGGTCGCACTTGGAAGATGAGCGCGTTCAGCCGCAGCGCCGCAGCCTTTTCGATGATCCCGCGCAATTCCGCCTGCTGCTTCAGTGCGGGCGCTCCCGGCTCAAATGGGAAATCAATCCCGCGCACCGTGGCCACCCATGCCGCGCGGAATTCGCGCGCCGGCATCGGCGGCGCAGGCACTTGCGCGATGCTGCCAGCGACCATTGAGAGCATGCTCCAAGCCCAGACACCAAGGCCACGGCAAGATCGACTGGGTCTGGAGTTGGATGCTTGAACTCTGCTGCGGAAATAAACCGTCATCACCGAGTTATTTCTGCGCCACGTAATCAATCACAATCACCTTGTCGAGGATGGGATGCAGCAGCGCGCCGAAGGCCTTGTGCTCAGCATGTGGCAGATAGACCTCCACGCCCGCCTTGTCCTTGAAGGTCACGAAGAAGCAATGTGTGAAGCCTTCGTCATGCTTCTCGGGGCTGACATTGGTGCCCCACTCCAGACTCTGGATGGTATTGATCTTCGACGGCAACGCCAGGAACGCCGCCTCCACGGATTTGATCTGCTCTTTGGTCGCGGCGTCCTTGAACTTGAAAAGAACGACGTGGCGATACGGCCCGTCGGCAGCGTTGAGGGAGGAAGTCATGGTGAGAGTCAAAGCACAAGCGAGAATGGTCAGCAATGTTTTCATGCGCACATCAAAACGCAGTAGCGGTGAAGAGTCAACGTGGTTCACCTGATGACCAGAACACAACGCAAACCTCAAGGGGCGTGAAATTAGCCTGATAGACCTTCTGACAAAGTTCTTCCCCCAGATTCATCCCCCGCGCATTTGCTTGATGAACAGTTGAATGCAAATCGCCAGTCCAATCAAAGCACCCGTTGCCCGCACCCATGAGCCAGGGATTCGCTGGGCCAGATGACTGCCGATAATGTAACCAATGGCGGAACCGGCCATGAGCCAGAGCGCCCAATGCCAGACGACTTGTCCCTGTGCGATAAAATAAACCACGGAGGCAAAGTTCATCATCATGCCAAGGATCACTTTCAAGGCGTTCATCTGGTTCATATCGCGAAGCCCAAGAAGACCGAGCGTGGCCAGCATCATGATGCCGATGCCTGCGCCGAAGTAACCGCCATAGACCGCCACGGCTGCAAAGATGACAAGGCTCCAGACCCGGAGCTGATGCCGCTCGCCATTCTCTGGTCGTCGTTGTCGCAACCAACGATTGATCACGCCACTGCTCATAAAGAGAATCGTCGCCAACAGCAACAGCCATGGCACGACCCAATCAAAAGCCTCCGCGCCCGTTCGCAACAGCAGCACGCCACCCGCCAGACCGCCAAGCAATGCGATGGGTGCGAGTTTTTTCAGCCAGAGGGTGTATTCCCCGAAGTGCCTGCGGTAACTCCATGCGCTCAGCGGCATCCCGACGAACAGGGCTACGGTGCTGGTCGTGTTGGCCTGCAACCCGGAAAGTCCGGCCCAGAGCAATGCTGGAAAGGTCACGAGCGTGCCCCCGCCCGCCATGGAATTCATCATCCCGGCCACGCAACCGGCTCCGCAGACCAGCATTTCTTCCCCCCATTGCATCCGGTCGGATAAGCGCAGCCGATGGCAGTTGCAAGCGGGAGCCGCTTTTCCAAGGCTTCGCTCGCAGGCGCAAGAAGCGAAAAGCACCTTTCTTTGCTTTGTCACAATTAGGAAAGCCTTGTCAGAGACCCTCTAGCCGCTATCATCCACTAAAATCTGTGCCTGAATTGAACGACAAAATATTAAAACTGCTGGGCGGCGAGGATTACGCCCCCTCCAATGTTCCCGAACTGCTACTGAGCCTTGGGTTGCAACGAAACCAGCAGCAGGAAATCCAGAGTGCCCTGCGCCATCTCGAAAGCAGCGGCGAAATCATCCGCACGAAAGGAAACCGCTACATCAAGGCGCGTGAGGCTGACCTCATCCCCGGCGTCATTCAAATCAATCGTCAGGGCAAAGGCTTCGTCCAGCCTGATGAACCAGGTCTGACGGAAATCACCATCCCGGAAAGCGC
>JAYVZW010000375.1:0-3986 GCA_043783015.1 Verrucomicrobiota bacterium | reverse complement strand
ATCTTGATGAGATAGGCAAGCCGCAATCCAAGGCCGTCTCCAACGAGCGTCAGGCGTTCGCCATCTGCAAGGCGATCAAGCAGCGCGCCACCAGCGGGCGCATAGCCACGGCTGCGGTTGTGCAGGACAAATACAACGGCGGCTCTCCCTACATCGCGTCCGACCTCGCCAAGACAGGGCAGGCGTGGCGCAACAACTATTCCACCAACTTCCTTTCCTCGATCATTGATCGCGTGAAGCCACAGATGCTTGACCCGATCCAGCGGGCTGACTCCATCACCTACTCGCGCCTGCCGGACGAGATCGCGGACAGTGCGAAAAAGAGCCAGAAGTTCTGCGAGGTCGTGACCCGCACAATCCGCGAGTGGACTGCATGGGGCGACCTTATTTCAGGCATCGCACAGGAGGACGTTCTGAATGGTGTCGCAACCCCAATCCGAATGAGCGAGGACTGGAGGCCGACACT
The DNA here is from genome assembly GCA_043783015.1 of Verrucomicrobiota bacterium. Lineage (GTDB taxonomy): Bacteria > Verrucomicrobiota > Verrucomicrobiia > Verrucomicrobiales > Verrucomicrobiaceae > VFKE01. The sequence goes on along the minus strand of JAYVZW010000375.1, from coordinate 3,520 downwards.
GTTTGCGTTCAATGAGTGCTTCATGCCGGAGGGAACCGGACAGCACGCCAGTCAGGTGCAAATGATTCCGCTTTTTCAAAGGTTGATGATCCACGACTTCGTGACACTCATCACCAAGGACAAGGATGCGTCGGAGGCCGCAGGATACAACATCGAGAACTGCATCGCCGCAGCCAATGCCGCAAGCACCACAAAGACGGACGAGGACGCTGTTGAAAAACAAAACTCAATCCGCGAGCAGGGCGTGGTGGGATACAGCTACGAAAACTCCAACAAAACAGTCGATCTCTACCACCTGCTTGTTCGCGAATACAAGGGAGGCGTGGACTTGTGGACGGTTACAATGTCGGACGGAAAACTCATCCGGCACGTCGAGGGACTGCACGAGTCGATGGAGCAGGCGATTTCACTCTTCACACTCCAGACCGGCAGTCGCAAATTCTACGGCTCCAAAGGGCTTGGCAGAATGCTTGCCAACCTCCACATCGCCATTGAGCGGGGCCGCAACCTTGCCAGCGACCAAAACTACCTTTCCGGGCTTGTGATTCTTCGCGGGGATCAGGCCACGCTGGATCGCTACTCACCAGTCGTGAAGCATCCATTCGTGATGGTGGACAAGGACTTCGAGGTTGCAGCAGAGCAGATCAACTTCAACGCCGAAGCCTTTGAGTTGATGGATCGAAAGCTCACCAGCATCGCGGAATCCATTGCAGGCGCATTCATCCCGCCCAACATCGACCAACAGGGATCGCCCAACACCAAGATCGAGGCGGCGCAAAGGGCGGAACGTGAACTCGCGGTTCGTCAGGGCGTGCTTGGCAGGTTCTTTGACCAGTTTGCGTCACTGATTTCCATGATGCAGGCCGGGATGTTCAGTGGTGACGTTCTTGAGGAGGCGCAGCGGATTTACGAACAGAGGATCGAGAAGAGAAAGAGTGGAGTCCGGCTGATCGCAAGCAAGGTCTGGAATCTGGTGAAATCCATCTTCAGCGACGAGGAAAAAACAGAGGAGGAGCCAACCACAAAGACCGAGGACAAGGAGGCGGTTCGCGCGGCGGTGGAATTGCTGGAGTTTGGACTCAGCGTGGAGGAGATCGCGATTCTTGCAGTCTCGCCAGCCGGAAACAATGCAGCCAACGAGGGCGCACAAAAGGATCAGGCCACACTCGCCTTCATTGACGCCAACAAAGGAAGTCCGTTTGTGGATCAGCAGGAAGCCACCAAGCTCGCCGGAGAGTTAATGATCGGCGAGGACAGGACACAGCGGTTAATGACGCCAATGAAAGACCCGAACGTGGAGGCCGTCGCCACCCGCGACCAGTTGATTGAGTTTGGACAGATGATGGGCGGGGAGGCGATGCCCGTCAGCGGGACGGACAACCATGAGATTCACATGAAGGTCATCGGCGTCAAGACGGCCCCCATGATCCAGCAGATGCAAACAGACCCGACGCCGGAAATCATCGGAAACCTGCACCTGATTATCGACCATCTCGACCAGCACAACGCGGCTTACATCCAGCAGGGGCCGGACAAGCAGCGCGAAATGGCGAAGAGCATTCAGGGGCTTCGCGGGCTTGTGGACAAGGCGACGGCGGAACTGCAAAAGAGGACGCAGCAGGCACAGCAGGCCGGAGTAGCCGGAGCAATGCCAGCCCCGGTAGGCGGAGCGCCATTGCAGGCCACAGGGCCGGGAGGAGCTATTGCCGGAACCGACCCCAAGGAGCAGGAGATGCAGGAAGCCGAGCTTGGACTTCGGGCGCACGATCAGGGACTCCGCGCCCGCGAACTCGACCTCAAGGAGCAGGACATGGCGCAAAAGCACGCCAGCAACGCACTCGACATGGAGCACCGCCACAAGAAGGAAGTGCTCGAAACCGGGATGACGGCAATGGATCAGCTTGCGTCCGCCGCAGCCGCAGCGAAGGCTCAGGGATTGGAAGCCGCCAAGCTGGATTTACAGAAGGCCGGGGCCGCAGCCGTCGCGTCAGATTCACCAACCGGACAGTAGCACTTCGATTCAATCGAAGAGGTATGAAATTTACTCTTGACGCCCTGACGGATACGGATAAGATGCGCGAACCATGAGCAATTATTCCATCTCACCAGCAGACTTCTGGACGGTCGTGTTCGCGTTCTGCGTTGCCACCGGCATCGTCACTTATCACCTGACAAAGATTCGCCTTGAGCGCAGAAATCAATCCATTCACCAAGCCGCGTGCAAGCGCGCCACTTATTTGTCGTGAGCCTGAAAAACTTTTGGGATCAGGGAGAGCGGATCGCACTCCGAAACTACATCGCACAGCATCCCAACTTTCTGAGGGCGCTGCGAGAGTTGATGCCAAAAACAGAAGGCGCAACCGTTGAGTCCGCAGCCATGTCGGGCATGAAGCGCGCGGGTGCCGAGGAGCTTCTGGACAAGATGACGGGGCAGCTTTCCGCCGACAAGGGGCCGGAAACCGGGGACGCTGGATTCATTGACGCTCGACAGGATTGATTTACAAGTATGAGGATTTTTAATCGTATTCTCGCAACGGCCCTCAACTTATGTGTCGGGGTTTCTGATCGCCTCCATCACAAGCTGAAGGACACGATTTGTTCTACCCCCAAACAACACGCCCTTCCGCCAAATGGCTATGGAGCGGGACACAAAAAGCTCAGGGTCGGAGACAAGCTCAAGATAGGCGACGAATTCTATAATTTCACTTGGGGAACATGGAGTGATCTTTTTCGTAAAGAAGACGGCGAATATCACAGAGTTGCGTGCGGCCCTTATGCCTATCGGCGAAAGATATAAATTCCATCCACCAAAACACCATGATCCGACACACACGCCAGCACATGATCTTCCACGAGGCCAACAAGGGCGGGAAGGTCGAAAACCCCAACGACGCTCCACTGGAGTTGGAGCCAGCCAACTTTGACGCCATCGGTGAGGCCGCAGAAGCGCCGGAACCCGCCAATCCTGCCGTGGAGCCGGTCAAGGAGGAAAAACCCGCTGGCGAGGCGGATAAGAGCAAGATAGAAGCCCCCAAGGAGGTCGCCAAGCCCACGGAAGCGGAAATCCGGGCAATGGCGGCAGACGCACAGAAAGCAGCCAACGAGAAGGCCGTCGCCGACCATAAGAGGACGGAAGACGACAAGGTGAAAGCCGAGGCCGACGAGAAGGCCAAGAATGCACTACCGGAGGGCGACGACGACATTGACGCGATCAACCCCAAGGACAACGCGCCCACAAAAACAAAGAGCGAGTTCGCACAGCTTCGCGAGATCGCCAAGAACGCCCGCAAGTCGGCGCGCGAGCAGTCGGCCAAGGTTGCGGAGATTTCCAAGCTGAATGCAGAACTTGCCGAAAAGTCCAAGTCGGCATCGCCGGAAGTGATGAAGGAACTGGAGGAGTTGAAGACCTACCGGCAGCGCATGGAACTGGCGAACGACCCGGAACTCCAGAAGGAATTTTCCACCAAGGGCGAGGCTGCGGACGACGCATTGCTGCGCGAGCTTGTGCATCAGGGAATGA
>JAYVZW010000374.1:0-4017 GCA_043783015.1 Verrucomicrobiota bacterium | reverse complement strand
CGATGTCCGTGCCGTTGCCCAGCAGAAGAATTTTATTTCTGCCGGCGACTTCCACCCGCTTCGGGCGATGGTCGATCTGGTATTTAAACCAGATCGCTCCCGCAGCGAAGATCCCGATGATAAAAATTCGGATGGGCCAGTATTTCACGGGCGCCATAGTCTATCGAGCCGCGCAAGAGTCAACCACCAACCGCCGGGGGCACCGGGCCTATGTGAAGCATCTGGAAGAACACGTCCGCGTGCTTGTCGGCAAGTAACACGGGCCGCTGGCCGGTGGGTGTCGGAGGCGTCTCGCCTCCGAAGATTGCAGTCGCAGGGAGATCATTCCGGAAAGCAACATTGGAGAATCGCGTTTGCGGCCCACTCTCGGATGGCGTGAGGGTCAAGGAACGGCGTCATGTCGTCACAATCCTTCAAACTGCATGACGGCAGGTTGCGCAGCCGCGAAGCGAATGCCGTCACGCCTTGCAAAGGCATGTCCGGGGTTCATAATGGGCGCGACATCCGGGGTGAGCTTTGGGTTCTTGCCGCTCTCGCGGTGGGTTTTTGGTGGGCGGTTGAAAACGCGCCGTTTCTTGAACAAAGCTCAAAACCGCACTGATAAACCTGTCAAAAGGGATGGGCGGGCGGATTTTTAGGTGCCAAAGTAACGTAACTATGATGAGGTTGCCGAATGTGAGAAACAACAATTCCGATATGGTGATATGACTACCACCCCTGATACCGATAAGGACGACAATAGCGAGGTAGGGAATGGAGAAGTATGCCGTGAGGTCGCTCGTGTAGTTGTAGTCGAACGTCGGCATGCTGATCGGCACCAAATTGAGGAAAACTGGAAGTCCAAACCAGCCCCAGCCCTCCAAGAGGTTCTTCTTTACATGTTCGGATTTAAGGGAGTGAGTGCTTTCGTTCACGGGAGAAGGGGTGCAATGCCCCACTAGCTGATCCGAGACAGTTCTGCATTACTTGTCGCGATCATGATGGCCATTCAGGAAAACCGGCTGGGCACTGCTGCGTCTGTGAGGCGTCTATGGAAGCTCGCATGTGGCAGGCTCGAAACGAAGTGAGCTACAAGTTCTAGATCGGTGCCGCTAACGAGGATGTCCGCCTCGTGACAGAACATGACGGATAGGCGGTCGTCTGGAGCAGCAATGGTCAAGTCACTATCGCCCGGAACAAAGATGCGCTGCTCTATAGACTCGGTGATGAAGCGGTCAAGCCAGCCAACGCCAACGTGCATCGGCTGGTAGCAGAGGTCATTGTGAAGACCGCTGCCATAGCCATATTTGGCAATGAGGATGGAGTCAGGAAAAAACTCACAGAAAAAAGCAGGAAGTGCGTCCACCGCAGCGCGAATCTCCTGCTGGGACAAGTAACGCGAGCAGAGTTCAGATGATGAGGAATGTGCTGCACTCATGTTGTTTTTCTATTTCATTTCCGCAAGCCAACGCACCATCAGGCGCATCAGCCACAAGCATAAACCATCCTGGCCTTTTACCGCACATTGCCCCCGCACGCGAGTTTAATCCTCATGCCCCGCCGCTTGACCGGATGTCCTGCGACGGGGCAGGGCACGCGACCCTTTCGGACTCACGGTTACGGTGGAAACGTCGCTGAAGTCACCGATGGGGGTGGCGTTGTCGTAGTATTTGATGCCCGGCTTTTTTAAAGCTGATGCGCACGCTCTCTTGCGCGGCACCGAGGTGCTCGGTCTTCAGCGTGAAGACCGGCGCGTTGCTCCCGGCGGCCGGGGTGTCCGCCGCTCCCACGATTTTCAACTGCAATCCGATGGCCTCCGTGTATTTGGGGCTGGCCTTGATGGTCTGGACGAAGGCGAAGATGCGATTCAGCGCGCCGGGAGCCACCGCTCCCACCGCAGGCGGCAGGGTGGGCACGGTGAAGACCGGCAGGGCGAAGGTGCCGCCGCCGCTGCCGCCGTAGAGGTCATCCAGCGCGGAGGTGCCCGCCGGGCCGAAATCCCGCACGGCGTTCAACCAGACGCCGGAGGCATACTGGCAGAAACCGGCGTCGTTCAGGCTGTTGGTCATGTCAGCGGCGAGGAGTCCCAGGGTGGCGTTGACCACCGGGAGTTGCAGCGCGTAGTTCTCGAACCAGCCGGGGCGTTCGGCTACAGTGTTGGGGAAGTAACGTTGTCCTTTCATAGTAGGGTATGGCTTTGCTTGGGTTTGTCTGAGCTGGCCCACGCTGGAGCGTGCCTAAGAAGTGCTTTTCGGATTGCCCGAACGACCCGTTCTGCCCCAGATTTGAGCCATCCAAGCGTCGGCATGAACGACTCACGCATCAGTGTGAACCAGCCACGCATCGGCGTGAGCGATCCACGCGTCGGGGTGAGCGATCCACGCGTCGGGGTGAGCGATCCGCGCGTCCGCTTGAACGAGTCACGCATGGGGAAATCTGACTCTGTCAGCACCGGAAATGGACCTGCCGGGCAATGGATTGAGGTCGTTGCATAGGTGGGTGACTTGTCCCGCATGACCGCGATTCCAGCAGAAACGTTGGACATGCGTTAGCCAATAAGAATTGGCATCTCCGCCGCCTCTTCCGTCGCCGACACCAGTTCGGAAAGACGAAGTCCGAGGCGCCGGGCGATCCGGATCAGCGTCCCGGACATGCAGCCTTTTTTCAGCCAGCCCTGCTCTAGATTAAGCAATGTCTGGTCGCTCACGCCCGCCTCATGGGCCAGGGCATAAGCGCTCAAGCCCAGGGCCTCCCTGCGCCGCCGCACTTCCAGCCCGATGTTCCGATTGATCCAGTCTGTGTATTCGTCCGCTGTGGTGGGTGCATGATTTTGTCTCATGCGAGGGATCGCAGCTTTCCGTTGTGGAGACCGTTTGTGTCAAACGGCGAAGCGCATCTGCAGATTTGCGGCTTTCATGGGCGCGGTCACCCCCGTCCGGTGGAACCCGTGTCGTGTTGCATTGCAGACGCCGGAAGTTTGGGGCGCGGCGCAGCACGCCCCTACCATTCTTTTACATAAACAGCCGCAGAGGGCGGCGGGTGGGCCGACGTAGGGCATTCTTAGGTAGTTGGGAATCCCAATCCGTGCGACCAAAATTCGAACCATTTGGCGTTAATATCCTTTATAAAAGGTAGTTCACACACCCAATCTGCCGGTTCATAAAAGGTGAAGACATAATACTGCAAGGATTCCGGCGTGCCGTTAATTCCGCGTCTAAAAATACTACACTTAACCGGCGTAGCACTGCCGACATACAATACCAGTGCCAGCACAACGCCGATGATCCAACCCGTAACGTGGGACTTGTGCGGTGGGGCTTCGGACTTGGCGTGAGCCTAGCTGAGGTGCCACGAATTGACAAGCATGGGCCGGAATTTCCGCGCTCACTTTGCCGCATTGAGCACCTCGAACTTGCGGCCAGGGATGGTGGGGAAGACGGGCGTGCCGTCCGCGCGGGGCTTCAGGCCGACGCTGGTGCCGGAGGTGGATTCAAGCGGGAGCGCTTCCACACTGCCGTCGTTGGTGCCGACAATAACAAATCCGCGAGACCAGGTGCGACCAGATTTCTCAGTTCCCATCAGGCTGGGATTCCACTTGGGGGGCCACGTGGCTTCGGATGGATTTTCGTAGATCAGTGGGATGCTGCCTGCATCGGAGTCGGTGAGTTCTTTGGTCATGGCCCAGTGGTTTTCACCGGGCTTCACGGCCTCAGTATAATCGGGCGCCGTGCCGATGTTGCCATCCGGTTTGCCAAGTTCGCTCTGCGGACAGCCGAAAATCTGTTCATTGTCGGTGATTCCATCCTTGAACAAGCGGCGGAAGACTTCGTTGGCCGTCTTGGCGTTTGGCAGATCAGCATCGGGATAAGTTCCTGTTTGGTCAGCAGCGTAAATTTTGAGAGTCGTGATAATCTGTTTGCAGTTGTTGATGCCTTTGGTCATGTTGCCTGGAGCGCTGGTGCGCGCAAAGATGGTGACACTGAGAAGGAAAACCAAGTAAAAGAAATATCCCAAGCTCAACCCGATCCTAGCGGTGGT
>JAYVZW010000373.1:0-12071 GCA_043783015.1 Verrucomicrobiota bacterium | reverse complement strand
GGACTCACTTGTTCTTCTTCTCTTTCTTGAGCGCCTCCGGCTTGTCCGCTGCGGCGAGGTCTGCGTTGAAGACGATGTCTGCCTGGGGAAGCGCTGCTTTGAGCTGGCTGACACCGGCCTCGGTCATTTTGCTTTCGAAGACGGTGATGTTCTTCAAGCTCTTGATGGCTGACAGGGAGGGCACGGCCTCGTCGGTGATCTCGGTGCCGTAAAGGTTGAGTGAAACAAGATTCTTGAGCGTGGTGAGTTGCGCGATGGCGGTGCCAGTGATTTTTGTTTGACGCAGATCGAGATGGGTCAGGCTGGGCATCTGGGCGATGCTCTTGAAGGATGCGTCGGTGATTCGGGTGCGGGCCAGATCAAGTTGCGCGATGTTGTTGTTAATTGGTATGAGCGTCGCAAGGGTGTTGTCGTCGCATTGGTTGATGGCCTTGAGAAAGTCCACGCTCAGCAGCGGGCTGCCGGTCGTCAGTGGCGCGATTTGCGCGCTGCCCGCCTGTAATTTCTTCAAGACATCGGCGGAAGGAGGTTGGAGTCCCGCAGCGAGTCTCTTGTAAAGTTTTTCATGATCACGCTCAATCAAGGGTGTCGGCGGCGCCTTGACAGTGTCGGCGGGTTTGCCGGAGAGATTACCCACCCAGCCGTCGAAGTCCGCGCCTTCGGTAATCCATGTTTTGAGCTTAAGGATTTCCGCCGGGGTGAGCGGGTCTCCTTTGCCTTCGGGTGGCATGGCCTTGTCGTCGTCACGCGGCAGTGTGGTCACGGTGATGATGGCGCTGTGGGCGATGTCCTTCGGTTTGACGGGGATTGCATCCTTGTTGCCCAGGAGAATGGCCCACGCGGCGTCGAGGCGGATGTCGCCTTTGGGCTTCTGCGTCTTGCCGTTTTCCTCGTGCTCGGCTTTGTGGCATTTCAGGCAGCGACTTTCCATGAGGGGAAGAATATCCTTCTTGAAATCCGTCTTGGCATGGGCCGGGAATCCGGCAAAAATTTGGACTGAAATCAGGACCAGGGGCAGCGAGAGATGCTTCATAGATGACAAAATACGTGTAAAGGAAACGCTTGCTCATGCGCCTTGTTTCAGGAAAATCAGGAGATGTCTGCCGCCCCTTCCACCGTGAACCGCTTTGAAACCGAAGCTCTGCTCAATCGTCACACCTTGGGGATCATCATGGGAGGGGGAGCGGGAACCCGTTTGTTCCCTCTCACCAAAGACCGCGCCAAACCGGCGGTCCCGCTGGCGGGTAAATATCGCCTCGTGGACATACCCATCAGCAACTGCATCAACAGCGGTGTGCGCCAGGTCTATGTGCTGACGCAATACAACAGCGCCTCGCTCAACCGCCACATCAGCCGCGCCTATAAGTTCGACTTGTTCAGCCACGGTTTCGTGGAAATCCTTGCCGCGCAACAGACTTCACAAGGTGAGCTGTGGTATCAAGGCACAGCAGATGCGGTGCGGCAGAATCTGCGCAACTTCACGCAGGGGAAGTATCAATACTTTCTCATCCTCAGTGGCGACCAGCTCTATCGTATGGATTTCCGCAAGGTGCTGGCCAAGCACATCGAGCACAACGCGGACATCACCATCGCCACCATCCCGGTGAATGAGACCAGCGCGAAAAGTTTGGGCATCATGCAGACCGACAGCATGGGGCGCATCCGGAACTTCGTGGAGAAGCCGAAGGATTCCGAAGTATTGAAGTCACTGGCAATGCCCCAGGAAACTCTTCTGGAACTTGGGCTGCCACAGGACGAGCCGCGCTATGAAGCGAGCATGGGCATCTATGTGTTCAATCGCGACATGCTCATCGCCGCGCTGGACAACGACTTCGTGGATTTTGGCAAGCACATCATTCCCAACGCCATCAAAAACTATCACGTGCAGAGTTATCCTTTTCAGGGCTACTGGGAGGACATCGGAACCATCCGTAGTTTCTTCGAGGCCAACCTCGACCTCTGCTCCGTGGTCCCCGAGTTTGATTTTTTCAACTCCCAGGCGCCGATTTACACGCACGCCCGCTTCCTGCCCGCGACCAAAATCAACGGCGGCAGCATTCACCACGCGCTGCTGTCCGACGGCTGCATTCTTACTGAGGCGGAAATTGAAGACAGCATTCTCGGCGTCCGCACCGTGGTCGAAGACAAGACCACTATCCGCCAGTGCATCATCATGGGCGCTGACTACTATGCCGGTGCTCCGAACTGTCCCGTCAACGGTCCGCCGCCCGGCATCGGCAAGGGCTGCAAGATCGAACGCGCCATTATTGATAAGAATGTCCACATCGGCGACAACGTGGTCATTACTCCCAAGGGCAAGGATGAAAATTTGGACGGCCCGGATGGTCTCTATTACATCCGTGACGGCATCGTGGTCATCCCGAAGGATTCTGTGATTCCGAGCGGCATGTGGATTTGATCGGGAGCGATTTTATTCCCGACGATCAATCATCGTCCGCCAGCAATGCACGTGACCGTTCCACATCCAGATGAGCGATGCCGCACCAGATCGCAAATTTACTCGTGCGCATTTCATGCGTGCTGGATGCTGGTTGTCATTGGTGCCGCATGGCGTCGATATTCTTTGCCGATGGAACCGCTGCTTGATCGTGATGTGTGGGGCTATCTGAGTCCTGCGCTGTCGAAAATCGCGGGCGATCCGTTTGTGCAGTCGGAGGGGCGCGCCTTCCTTTACCCCGGTTTTATTTACGCGATCATCAGCGTGTTTCGCAGCCTCGGCGCGATTACGGTGGTGCAGCATTTGCTCGGCCTGGCTACGGGACTGATGCTGCTCAGCAATTGGATCGCAGCCCGGCGTCTGTTGCTGCGTCCGTTCATTCCGCTTGCTGTGCATGACATCACCGGGCTGGCATTGCTCGCGATCTTTCTGCTCGGCGCACAGCCAATCCCTTCCGAGCATTATCTCCGGCCAGAGAGCATATCTCCGTTTTTCGCCATGCTGGAATATGGATGCATCATCCGCTTTCTCATCGCAAAACACATCGACGCCCGGCCCCGGCGTGCACTTTACCATGGAGCTGCAGCGTTGTTCGTCGCGTTTCTACTGCCGTTGCTCAAGCCAAGTTATACACTGACCTCGATCCTGACCATGCTGCCAGTGTGGTGGCATTTGTTTGACCGGCGGGTGAAATGGACGGGGCGGCTCGCCATGGTTGGCGGGCCGGTTCTGGCCGCATGGGTGGTGCTCTGGGTGCCAAACGCGCTCTACGCCGCCGCCAACTCGCGGTCGGAAAGCTTTCTGCCAGCGTCAGTATTTACGATCCATGCGCCGCAGATACGCGACCAGATTGCCAGCGACCTGAAAAGTAACAGCGAGGCGGTCCCATACTCGAATGCGCAATTGCAGGCGATTTTGGAACTGCTCGACAAGGAGATCGAACTGAGCCGCCCCAGAGTGCGGCATACTTTTTCATCCTTGGGCTTTCATCCCGACTATCTTCTCTATTACAATTCATTTTGCCAGAAGCTGAAAACCATTTTGCCTGATCAGGCGGAGCAGACGGATTTTTACCGTTTCTATTTTCGAAGAACATGGGTGCAGCAGCCCGTTGCCATGATGCATAAATTCATCACGCAGCTCCGGCTTTTTTACAGCTTAGACTGCCCCGTCTATGAGCAAGCGACGACCAATTTCGCTCATGTTTATAAAGACTCCATCCTGCCTTTGGCCAGCCCGATACGTTGCCAGCCGCTTCTCAACCGGGTGCCGGCAGCGGCGCGATATGCCGCATCACTTCCGGCGCTGGCAGAAGTCGATGCCGGTGCGGAACAGCCCAGGGTGATCGAGGCGCTGATGCCAATATTCGCCCGCAGTTATTTAGCCGGTCTGTTGCTGGCCAGCTTCACGCCGATCTGGCTTATCAGAAACATACGGGTTCGCGCCGCCTGCGGCCGGTTCGCCACGGTTGTTGCCGTGGGATACGCGTATAACATGGGCAACTGCATCGGTATTGCGCTTTTGCACACCCTCGGAGTGGGGCGCTATTCCCATGTGCAAATGGCGACAACCTTGCTCACGCAGGTTTTCTCACTCTGGCTGGTCATCGAAATAATATCGCTACAAATCAAAAAAAACGAGCCAAACGATGCGAGACATATTTCAAATAACTCGTAAATGCCGGGCAGTCGTTTTGCTTAGATATTCTTATGAATGATACAGGTTTTGGACTCACTAACGACGAACTGAAACTGTTTCAGAGCCTTGGTTCCAGCGCAAACATCCAAGACTACCTGAATCGCATTCCTTTCACCGAGGATGAACTTAATTTATTCAGGAGCCTCCATACACCTGCGCTGGTTCAGGATTTCATTAATAAAATCCCCATCAATTTTGTGGAGGACGGGAAGGATACCTGCCTTTCACCAAGGATGGTGTTGCGGCAAAACAAATGTCATTGCATTGAGGGGACTATCCTGGCCGCGCTTATTCTCAGGATCAACGGTCATCCTCCATTGCTGGTTGATCTTACGGCCAATGAAAAGGACTTCGATCACGTAATCTGCGTTTTCCAGATTGACGGGATGTGGGGCGCCATCTCCAAGACCAATCACGGAACACTGAGATACCGGGAGCCCGTCTATCTCTCAATCCGGGAACTCGCGATGAGTTACTTTCATGAGTATATCAATGACTCCGGTGAGAAGACGTTGCTGAGTTACTCGCAGCCTGTCGATCTGACGATTTTTGACGACCAGAACTGGATGACGAGTCAGGAAGAACTCTGGCCGATTGCCATTCATCTGGTCAAGGTGGAGCATTTTTCTCTAATCACCAAAGAACAGATCGCCAGCCTGCGGAAGGCCGATCAGATTGAAATCGACATCGGAAAAATGACCGAGTGGCAAAGCCTCACTCCTTGAGCGCAAACACCTCAATGGTGTCGGGGTGTCCCTTGACCTCATGGCTTCCGCGGGGCTCGAACAAATCGCGCCCTTCTTCCCAATCCACGACGAATGCGGCACTGGCCAGCACGCCGCAGTTCAACGGGCGGGTCATGCTCTCGATGCGGAAGACCAGATTCACCGCATCGCCCACGGCGGTGTTCACAGCTTTGCCCATCGCGCCCATGGCGACATCCCCGAGGTGCAGGCCGATGCGGCAGTCCAGGCTGATGTTTTTCGTTTGCTTGAGCATGAGGCGCGTCGATGAAGTCTGGGTGCTCTCTTTGCTCCGAAGGGCGCGCGCGGCATCCAGTGCTTTGGCGCGGATGTCCTTCTCCGTGCCATGCCAATAAGCGAAAACGCAATCGCCGATGAACTTGTCAATGGTCGCTCCGCGCTCCCGAAAGATGGTGTTGCAGTCCGCATACCACTCGCGCAGCAGGTTGGCGAGTTCCTCTGCGGTGATTTGTGAACTGAGATGGGTGAAGCCCTTTAGGTCGCCCACCAGCATGGTAAGTGATTGAGTCTTGATCGGCACCGGTGCGCGACGCAGCACCTGGGTCGTGCTGCCAATGCCTTCGGCATCGGGAATGGCGGCGGCTCCATACTGATGGAAGTGCAGGAGGTAGGTGCCGAGTTGAACGCGGTCTCCGTCACGCAGCACGCGTGCGGTGGTGATGGCGGCGTCATTGACATACGTGCCGTTCGCGCTGCCGAGATCCACGAGCCAGTAATGGTCGCCCTCACAGCGGATGGTGGCGTGCTGTCGGGAGACGCCATTATCCTCCACCTTGATCGTCGCGTCGTCACTGCGCCCGATCAGGTTGAATACTTCCAGGGGGTAAAGCTGGTCGTCGGTCGATGCTTTGAGGTGAGCTCCCATGTAACTGTCTATTTTGAGCCGATTAAGGAGGGGCAAGTCAAGAAGTCGTTTGCGAAAAACAACAATAAATCCTGCACCAAAACCAAGAAATGCATGTTTGCCTTCGCAAATTCAACCTTTGGCTTTGGTGGCATCTATCTTGAAAGCCCCCATTGCATGAGCGTGGCCCCGTCATTCCAAATGTAGCGGGTCTTGGTGCCAAGCTGCACCAGCAGCACCTCGTGACCGGGGCAGTGCGCGGATGATATGAGACAACGCCCGGCAGGTCCGGTGTAGCCGGTTTTCATGCCGTCGCATTCCGGCATCATTCCCAGGAGTTCGTTGGTATTTTGCAAGGTTGCGGTGTGGCCATTGGCAAAACGGAAGTTGTGATAGCGTTGCCGCACAACGCTGCGGAGAAACGAATTGCGATACGCGGCCATGCCGATGCGGGCCATGTCCCGGGCCGTGGAATACTGGCCGGACGCGCTGAGTCCATGGGGATTGGCAAAGCGGGAGTTCATCGCTCCGAGCGAGCGCGCCTTCGCAGTCATCTTTTCGGCAAAGGCATCGATGCTTCCCGCGTTGTCCCGCGCGAGGGCATTGGCCACATCGTTCGCACTCTTCACCAGAAACGCGGCCACGAGTTCGCGCCGGGTATAGACTTCGCCGGGGCGCACACCGAGCTTCGATGGCTCCACCGCGACATCGCTGGAAGTGATGCGCACTGGTTTGTCGAGGTTTCCTTCATCCACGACGACCAGGGCGGTGAGGATTTTTTGGGTGCTGGCCACGGAGCGCGGTGTGTCCGCATTGCGCGCCGCGAGCACTGCGCCGCTCTCGGGATTGATCAGGATATAAGACTCCGCATGAATCGCAGGCGCGGAACTGCCGACATTCGACGGACTGGCGACCGCAGGCATTGAGGGGCACGCAATGGGGGGCTGCTGCGGGAAGCCGGGGCTGCTTGTTCCATCACTGTAAAGCGTTCCGCCAGGAGCCGTCGGTTCCAAGTTGCAACTACTCAGCGCCAAGGCCGCCAGACTTGCGAGATGCCGGAGAAAAGACAATTTCATCGCGCTCACGATGACGCGCATTCGTCAATCAGCAATGCAAAATCAGGATTGCGCAGCGCATCGGGCCGCGCAGACTGCACCATGGCCCTGAGCGTGAATGAAGAACCTATTGCAGACGAAATCATCGAGGATGAATTCCGTCACATCAAAAGTCACTATGAGCGCACGCTCCAGGTGGCTTGCTGCGAACGCGACCCGGAGTTCCGCGCCAAGGCCAAGGACAACATCACGTCCCGCGCGTTGCTCCAGCAGGAATCGCGCCGTCGTTTCCCGGAAGTCAGCGATGAAGACATCAAAATCCGCCTGGCCCAGCTCATCGAGCAAGCGGGTGGAGAAGAGCAGTTTTATCTGAACATCGGCATGGTGGCCTGCGACGAATCGGCCGTGCGCGAGAATGTTGCCTCTGGTGTGCGGCTCGATAAGACGCTCATGCAAGTTTATGCGCCGGAGCCGGAGCCATCAGATGCGGACCTGCGCGCGTTCTATGAAAAAAACATCAACTCCTATCTCACCGACGAGCAGATTCGCGCCTCGCACATCTCCGTGAATCTTAGTGGCGCCCAAAGCCGCGCGGAAGTTTATCAAATGATGCGCGGATTGCGCGAACGCGCGCTGGATGGCGCGGACTTCGATGCGCTCGGCGCGGAGCACAATTCCAACAAGGAAATGTCATCCGACCTCGGCTGGTTCAAGCGCGGCGAGTTCATGGAAGAGTTCGAGGCCATCGCCTTCTCCATGCGGGAAGGCGAGATCAGCCCCGTCTTCGTCACCCAGTTGGGATTCCACATCGTCAAGCTGACCGGGCGCAAACCCGCCGCGCCCAAGCCCTTCGACGAAGTGAAAGACACCGTCCGCCCCGGCATCATCGAGGCCCATCGCGACCGGAAGTTCAACGAGTTCGTCGATGAGCTGAAGAAGACCGCGAAAATTGTGGATACAGAACCCGAGGAAGAAGGTGGCGGCTGTGGGCATTCGTGAAGACCCGCCATATCTTGCTTGAGGGTGTTGCCGGACGCGGCTGTCACCCCGCCGGGGTGAGGGTCATCACGGAACCCATCCGGTGACGGATTCGTGGACGGACTGCTTCGCATTCACTTGGATTTGCTGAGTGAAACGGAGAGCAATGCGTTGGAGAACTGGACGCCGTAGGGCGTAAAAGTTACGCTCCAGTGGTCTTCCATTTTGCCGTCAGTAAGGAGCACTCCATTGGCTTGGTCGGTGTGGATGTAAGCAAAGCTGTGCCAGCCCGTGTAAAGCGCGATGGGAGAGAAGACCCACTGACGAGAGAAGGTGATGCCGAACCAAGAATAACGCTGCAGGGGTGCATCTGGTAAGTGGAGGTAGTAAGTGCCGGGGATGAAAGGCGGACGAAGCAACTCTGCACGAATCGGTGCGCCGTCGAGAATCGCGGTCACGGTGTAAGCTCGCGAAGAGACTAGCGGCTGAGCGAACAAGAGGCACACACACGCGATTAGTGCGAGCAGTGCCGTTATTATTGCGAGGCGTTTGATCGTTCGTTTCATGAAGACGCGCGCTCAAGCGCACAACGTTATAATACCCTTCATTTTTTGCAGGCCAATACGCCATAAGCACATCAGCCCCCAAGCATGAACCATCACGATCTTCTACCGCACATTGCTCCCGCACGCCAGTTTTTTGATCTGCCGCACAGGCCTGGGATGCCATCACTCATGCGACCATCAACACGCAGTCCAGATTCGATTTGTCCCAGCGTCATTCAGGCATTACAAGTCCGCTCATGGTTGCCCAAGTTCATGCCACATCCAACCCCCTCGGGCTAGCACCCGGCAGCTTTGGGGTTCGCGATGCTGGATGCGATGGAAGCCGAGGATTTTGCCAAATGAAGTCTGGAAAGGTATCTGCCGATGTCTGATCCCGACCACAATGCACCCCTTGGCGTTTTTGATTCCGGCGTGGGCGGATTGACCGTGGTGCGCGCATTGATGGATGTGCTGCCGAACGAGTCCATCGTCTATCTCGGCGACACGGCGCGCGTGCCTTACGGCTCCAAATCGCCAGATACGATTCGTAAGTTCGCTGTCGAAGATACGCAGTTTCTTTTGTCCAAGGGCGTGAAGGCAGTGGTCGTGGCGTGTAATACGGCGACGGCGCACGCGATGCCCGTGTTGAAAAACATGTTCCGTCTGCCGATCATCGGAGTTCTGGAGCCTGGCGTGGAGGCCACGCTGGCGGATCCCAAGTGCCAGCGTGTGGGCATCATCGGCACCTCGGGCACGATCAAGAGTTGTGCGTATCAACATGCGCTGGCAATGCGACGGCCTGATTTGCAGATTCACGCAGAAGCCACTCCGTTGCTGGTGCCGTTGATTGAGGAAGACTGGATTGATCATCCATCCACGAAGTTGATTCTGCGCGAGTATCTCAAACCGTTGCTCGACAAAGGCATGGACACGCTGGTGCTGGGCTGCACCCATTATCCATTGCTGAAACCGCTGCTGAGCAGGATGCTGAACAATCGGGTGCGGCTGGTGGATTCCGCCGTGACTTGTGCGGAGCACGTCAAGCGCACGCTGGCGGAGCAGGGGCTTCTTCGCATCGCGAAAAGCAAGCCCAAGCTGGAGGTGTTTCTCACCGATTTGTCAGATCAGTTCGAGACGCTGGCGAAGCGCTTTCTGCACGCGGATTTCGGGCGCGTGCAGCGGGTGAGTTTGTGATGCCTGCGTCTCAGGTGCTCCTGTGTTTCTTCCTGTTCTTGACCTTGCCGTCTGAATTGGAAGTCACCCTCGTGGGTGACTCCGTTTTGCGAGCGGCGGCCTCGAGCTTCTTCTGCGCCTCTTCATATTTTTTTTCGTGAATGGCACATTTGGCCAGTTCGCATTCCGGCGGATCAAAGCAGATGAGTGGCTTGATGCGCATTATGGCCAGCGCGAGTGCCTCGGCGACAGCCTGTTGACCTGCGGCGGTTGAGAAGCGCGCGGCCTCGGCCTTGTTGCTGATGAAGCCGCATTCCACAAGCACGGCGAGTCCGTTGGGGCGCACCAGCACCGCGTAATCCTGGGTGTGGGTGCCGCGATTGCGCCCGAGGTTTTTTTCCACAAAGGCCTCAGTGATGGTTTCGGCAATGAACTGGCCGGAAGGACTGGGGGCGAAATGATAGATTTCAAAACCAGTGATGCTCTGCGTGGACGCGCCATTGAGATGGATGCTGAGCATCAGTGATTGCGGATGACGGTTCGCGACTTCCGCGCGTTCGTCGAGCGAGACGTAATAATCATAGCGGCGGGTTATGACTGAATGAATGCCAGCATCGTGCAGGAGATTATCCAGGCGCTTGGCAATGCTGAGTGTGACGGTTTTTTCACGCGTGTGATGCCAGTCGGTGCCTTCGTCCGCGCCGCCGTGACCGGGATCGATCACCACGGTCTCAAAGGCGGTCGCCAGGCGTGGCGTCGCTAACAGCAAGATCAAGATCGTTCGGCAAATCAGAGTCGGCAGTTTCATGACAGATCGCTGGGAAAACATCGCTCTCGGCGCGCATCTTGCAACTCCGCTGTGATTAGTGAATCCTCTGCAACATTTGGCAGAGCATGATCATTGCGCCCTACTTCGGAATGACCAGCACAGTGCCGCCGCGGACTTTGTCGCTCTTCAATCCGTTGGCTTTCTTGATCGCTGTCGTGGTGGTGCCGAATTTGCGGGCAATGCCACCCAAGGTGTCGGAGGATTTTACGACGTATTTGCTGGAACTGCTTGATTTGGGTTTGGTGGTGCCAGCCTTGGATACTGATGATTTTTTTCCGGCGGAAGATGACTTGGATTTTGCTGAGCCGGATTTTTTTGTCTTTGGAGAGGTGCCGCGATTGCCGTGAGATTTTTTCCAGCTCTCCTCGTCGGAGTTGGTGGCGATGGGCGAGCGCCCGGCGCGACGCTCGCCTTCGGCGGCCCAATCGCTGACATAGTTGCCGCTGGAATCGAAGGGGTATTCGTAGCCTGCCATGTGGTGCGGCGGGGTCGCCGTGGATCCATTCAGCGCGATGTCGGGCAGGTTCTCTGGCAGCCCGGACGTGGATGTGCATGAATCCAAAAGCGCCAGCAGCGCCATGGCCGCCAGCACCGCAGTCCATGAGGCAAGGCGTCGCAACTGCTGCAGGCAGGTCATGGCAGGGAGGCTGGGCACGAGATGCGGCGCAGGCTCAGTTCAGTTTTTGCAATTCCTTGGGCAGGAACTTTCCGTTCTTGCGGATCAGCTTGCCGTCGAACCAGATTTCGCCGCCGCCATAGTCGGGACGCTGGATGCAGACCATGTCCCAGTGGACCTGGCTGCGGTTCCCATTGTCGGCGATGCCTTCATAAGCCTGGCCCGGTGTGAAATGGAAGGAACCGGCGATTTTTTCATCGAACAAGATGTCGCGCATTGGCTGGCGAATCTCGGGATTGAAGGCAATGGCGAACTCACCGATGAAGCGGGCGCCAGGGTCGCTGTCGAGAATTTTGTTGATGGCCTTGGTGTTGTTCGCCGTGGCCTTGACGATTTTGCCCTTGCTGAACTCGAGGCGCATGTTGTCGAACGCGATGCCCTGATAGACGGTGGGGGCGTTGAAAGTGATGAAGCCTTCAACGCTGTCCTTCACCGGCGCAGTGAAGACTTCGCCGTCGGGGATGTTGTGATCGCCGCCGCAGGCGATGGCCTTCAGTCCCTTCAGGCTGAATTGCAGGTCGGTGCCCGGTCCCTTGATGTGGACTTTGTTGGTCTTGTCCATGAGCTTCTTCAGCGCATTCATCGCGGGCAGAAGTTTTTTGAAATCCAGCAGGCACACGCGGAAGAAGAAATCCTCGAAGGCTTCCGTGCTCATGCTGGCCTGTTGCGCCATGGCGGGCGTGGGCCAGCGCAAGACGCACCAGCGCGTGTTGTTGACGCGCGCGTTCATCACGGGGCGCATCTTTTCCGTCACCAGCTTCATCTTGTCCGCGGGGACATCGGACATCTCCGTGATGTTGTGGCTGCCGCGCACGGCGATGTAGGCATCGATTTCATTCATGAGATCCAGCGTGTTCTTCGCCAGAATATCGTAGCCCTCCGGCGTGGCGTGTTTCGTCAGTTCCCGCGTGACCACGGTGTCGTGCAGCTTCACAATCGGGATGCCCTTGACGGCGACGACGGCGCGGATGAGCGCGAGCGTGATGGAACTCGGCGCGTCAAAGCTGTCGATCAAAACGCGCTCGCCTTTCTGGACATTCGTGGAGTAGCG
>JAYVZW010000372.1:0-4018 GCA_043783015.1 Verrucomicrobiota bacterium | reverse complement strand
GGCGACGGATTACTCGCACTATCACGACACGGAATATCACGTTGCCATCGGCACCGAGATTCAATGCGCCGCACCGCACATCGTTGCGCCCAAGCAGGGTGCGTCCATTATCGAACTGAAAAAGATGGAGGCCTACACCGAGAAGCTCGCGGCCATGAGTGCGGATGAAATGGTGCGTAAGCTGCACCTCCACTACACGGGCATTGAAGGCATGGTGCCCGCGTTGCAAACCAACCTCGCACTGGCGCGACGCTTCAACGACCAGCTCATCGTCGTTCCTGAAGGCGACTTCCAGCGCGACCTGTTGATGGATCTGCTCTCGAACAATCCGCAGACCAAGACCTTCCAGGATGAAGTGCTCCAGGCCGCGCGGATCGTTGCTAAAAAATACACCACGGATCGACTGCATGCAGAGCATGTGGCAACGTTCGCCCAGCAAATTTTTCAGGAATTACAGCAGCTCCACGGGCTGGAGCCTAAATACGAACTCGTCTTGCGCGTCGCCGCCATCCTGCATGAGGTCGGCCTTTTCGTCAGCCAGCGGGAACATCACAAGCACAGCCTCTATCTCATCCTCAACACCGAGATTTTCGGACTGGGCGCGCGTGACCGTGTGATCGTGGCGCTGCTCGCGCGCTATCATCGGCGCTACAATCCTGATCCTAATCACCCGCATTTTTCCGATCTCACGCGCGAGGAACGCATGATGGTCTATAAGCTGGCGGCGATTCTCCGCATTGCGGATTCGCTTGATCGCAGTCACTCGCAGCGCATCAAAAAGATCAAGCTCAGCCTAGGGCGCGACACCTTGTTCATTGATACGCCGGGCGTGGAAGACACCACCATCGAGCAGATCGCCATCAACGGGAAGTGCGACATCTTCCAGGAAATCTATGGTTACGAAATCGTCCTTCGCACTTGATACAAAAAACTTCGCATGACATCTGATCGCTTCATCAATCGGGAACTGAGCTGGCTGGCCTTCAATGAACGCGTGCTGGAGGAGGCGGAGCGCGAGACGTTGCCATTGCTGGAGCGCGTGAAGTTCCTCGCCATTTCCGCGTCGAACCTCGATGAATTTTTCATGGTGCGCGTGGGCGGATTGCAGATCATGAAGGATCGCGGTCAACGGGCGAAAGACGCCGCCGGGTTCACGCCTTCGCAGCAGCTTGATCTCATTCGCGAGCGCGCCGTCACTTTCATGGCCCGGCAATACGCGCTCCTCGACGAGAAGCTGCTGCCTGCCCTGCACAAGCAGCACATCCGACGTATGCGCCCTGCGGAACTGACGGCGGTTCAGCGAACGTTTCTGGAAGATCATTTCAAAGATCAGATATTTCCCGTGCTCTCGCCATTGGCGGTGATGCCGGATGAACTGCCGCTGCAATTGCCCGCGCTCCAGATTGTGCTGCTCACCGAAGTAAAAGCCCCGGACGCGGCGGAGTCGCGTCGCGTGATGTTCACCCTTCCATCCAATCTGCCGCGCCAGGTGGTGATCCCGGACGCGGAAAGCGGCAGCGGACACGCCTACATCAATCTCGAAGACCTCGTTGAATTGTTCCTTCATCATTTCTTTCCGCAGGAACAAGTCATGGCCACCGCGCGATTCCGCATCAGCCGGAACTCGGACATCGCCGTGGATGACGAGAGCGCGCTCGATCTCGCCAGCGAGATGGAGGAGTTGCTGGAAGCCCGCATCACCAGCGCGACCATCCGGCTGGAGATCGAAGCGGGCGCATCGCGCGAACTGACGCGCGTGATTCAGCGGCTCAGCGGGGCAGGGGCATCGCAGACTTTTGTGGTGCCGGGCGAACTCGATCTCCGGGCGTATTTCTCCATCGCGGCGATTCCCGGTCATGATGACCTCAATGTCTTGCCGTGGCCGATTACGATGCCTGCGGAGATTGAACCGGCAAAATCCATCTTCGAGATCATTCGCGCGGGCGATGTGCTCTTGAACCATCCCTACGATTCCTTCGAGCCGGTGCTGCAACTCATCGAGGAAGCCGCCGCCGATCCTGATGTGGTCGCCATCAAGCAAATTCTATATCGCACCGCCAAGAACAGCCGCATCATCAACGCCCTGATTCGCGCAGCCGAAGCAGGCAAGCACGTCACCGTGCTGGTGGAACTCAAGGCGCGGTTTGATGAGGCGCGCAATCTGGAGCGAGCGGAAGATTTGCTCAAGGCGGGCGCGCAGATCATCTACGGCGTGCGGGGATTGAAGACCCATGCGAAGATCTGCCTCGTCCTGCGACGGGAATCCGGGCGTCTGGCGCGTTACATTCACTTTGGAACCGGCAACTACAACGAGTCCACCGCGAAGCTCTACACGGACATTAGCTATCTGACGTGCCGCTCAGAATATGGCGCGGATGCGTCATCGTTCTTCAACACCGTCACGGGGCGCTCGCGCTTTGTGCATTTCCAAAAAATCAGCATGGCCCCGTTCGGCTTGCGCGAGCGGCTGCTCGAAATGATTGAGAGCGAGATCGAGCGCGCCAAGCAGGGCGACAAGGCCGAGGTGATGCTGAAGATGAACGCACTGGAAGACCCGCAGATGATTGAGGCACTCTACGCCGCGTCACGCGCAGGCGTGAAGGTGCGGCTGAACATCCGCGGCATCTGCTGCCTGCGCCCCGGCGTGAAGGGCCTGAGCGAGAACATCCGCGTCGTCAGCATCATCGACCGTTATCTGGAACACGCGCGCATCTTCTGGTTCCGGCAGGGCGGCGAGGCGGTGGTGTTTATCGCCAGCGCCGACTTCATGACCCGCAATCTTAGCAAGCGCGTGGAATTGCTCACCCCCATCGAAGACGGCGACGCCAAAGCCCGGCTGGAAGATATTTTGCAAACGTGTTTTGCCGACAACGTGCAGGCGCGGCTGCTGAACTCCGAGGGAGTCTATGTGCCCATGAAGGCCGAGAAGGGGAAAGCACTGCGGTCACAAGAGTTCTTTGCGAAACAGGCCGCGAAACGCGCCAAAGCCCGCACGCAGTCACCGGATTTGCTGGTGCCGCACAAACCGACTCAGGTGAGTTGAGACGTAACAGTCGGACGAAGTTGGTTTTATTGGGGCACTTCAATCTTGTCACCGGGTTGAAGCTTCGGATATGCTTCTTTGTCTTTCAGGATTGAACGAAGGCTAACTACGATCCGTTCGGTGCCGCGAAGGATGACAACTTGCTTAGGTGCTCGCCAGTCGAATCCGCCGCAAGCTGTGAGCGCGGAAATTAGTGTAAGGTCAGAGGACCAAGGAATGCGCCGCGGCTCACGAACTCCTCCAGTGACCGAGACAAACTTGGCTTCCGCAGGTGCCGGTGTTGCGGGCAATTGGGCTCCGCAGGGACGAGCGCACAGGAAAAGTAACCCGCTGATAACGCAGAGTGCTTGGCTTAGTTGGCGGCTCATAATGAAAAAAACATGGCGGCTATTGAGAAGCCGCAACCGCCGTCCCGATCCACGCCCACCTATTGTGCTTCCTCCAGCAATTGGTCCATAGAGGCATATTCCGGGGGCTTTCACAAGGAAAGACGGCACTTTTGCCGTCACATTTTCTCAAGCACGTTTGACGACAGGAGTGTCGTCATTCCTTGGAGCACTAAAATGCATTACGCCTTCATTCTCAGTCAGCTCCGGTGAAAACGTGCCGTTTTCGGCTTCTGAAAATTCGCCTACGGTGCCGGAACGCGATTTTTTGCTCCAGAAACTCCCTCCACGGAACCGACGCGTCAATTTCTGCTCCCCAAAACCGCCCTGCGGGTCCGTAACGTGGTTTTTTCTTTCCGGGCATCCTTCTACGGCACCGTAACGCGATTTTTCGCTCCGCAAAACGCCGCTACGGAGCCGACGCGTCTTTTTTTGCTCCAAAAATGAGGTCTGCGGAGAGGAGCGCGCTCATTCGCTTCGCGGCTTGTGCGCGTCATTTTTTCTGCGGCTGCGCCGCCAATTTGTTTGGATGGCGGGCAGGAGTGCCCGCGCTCGCTTTTTTATCAGCTCACGCTGAAGCGTGAACACC
>JAYVZW010000371.1:0-4038 GCA_043783015.1 Verrucomicrobiota bacterium | reverse complement strand
GAGGACGGAATTTACCCAAGTCTGTGTGGTCTGATTGAACCACAGGAGAACCAGATCAGCCTCGCTGCCGAACTTGCCGATGGCAGCAGTAGGGTCATAACTGAGTTCCATCACGTATTTATCTGTTCCAGGGCCGGTGAGTTCAACAGTGTCGCTCGCCAAGCTGCCATTAGAAGGCGCGGCGATGAAAGTGGCATTGACCACCTTATCGGCGCTCGCAGTGCCGTCGAGAAGAGAAATGGTCGAGTGGTATCCTGCGCGGGCCGTTGTGTTGGTAAGCGTCAATCCCCCATATGTGCCGCCGTTTGTAAAGCATGAACTTTGCGCTGTTCCGGTATCTGAAGAAGATGAATAACTCACTATGTTGCCAAGTGAGTTGCGAACGGTCACACTGCCAACCGCAAGGCTCAGATTTGTTGTCGCTGAGAAATCGGTGTAAGCTCGTGTGTCAATGAATCCATCGAGTTGCGTTGAGGTGGAAAAGCCGGTCCCGAAAGTAAAGGCACGGGAGTAGGTGAATGTTGTCAGATCTTGGTAATTTGCAACCGTTCCACTGTAATAGTCAGGCCATCCGATCCCACCTGTATATTCCGCATTGCCATCCTGTGTGATGAGGAATGAGGAGTGCGCGTTGTTGTAGTATAGCGCCGGACGAATTCATAAAACCGAAAAGGTGGTAGGTAAATTCCGCTGTCCCACTTTGGCCGGTGTAGAGAGAATTATTGATGGTCACGGTATCAGCCCATTGTCCATAGGCGTCCGCGTAGCCGTGTTTCTGCGGAGAAGTGGAACCGTGGGCAGAAACTGTGACCGAGGCGCTGCCATACTTACCGCGTCGTGGGCGCTGCCATAGACGCCAGTGTATCCGTTGCTCAATGAATTGGCGACGGCGCTGGTGAGGGTTTGACTGTGAACCGGGTCGCTGGAACCGACGAAATATTCGGAGGTGAGCGAGTCTGCTCGTGCCGTATTTCCCCCAATGGCAAAGAGGCACGCAAGAAGATTAACCCAGGTGAAAATGCAGAAAGCTCGTTTCATTCGCAATTTTTGCGTCCCAGATAAAACTTTTGCAAGCGGATTTTGAAACTGGTGGAAATCCGTGCCAATGGATTTGCCTCTTCTCGGCTGGATTACGGATCAACGCCGAACGTTTCTTCCGCCCACTTCTCGATCAGGGAGTCGTGTTCATCATTATTTCTGGTGAGCGCGGCTCTGTTTGCCCGATCTCGTCCACGCGTCTCCTAATACTTTTCGAGAGAATCCTTTTGTTGCACGAGGGATTGAATCTCAACTCGGAGCGCGAACTCTGACTCCACAAGATGCTTTCGTTCATTCCAATTGTGATCGAGAAGGGATTCAAATTGCGAAATGTCGGGATTCTCATCTTTAGATTGCTCTAGGATTGTTCCTATCGTGCTCCCCAGCTAATTTGGCAACAACATCGCCCTGTTTTTCGAGAGTTCGATAAATTCGCTTGATCCACGACCGACACCAATCAGAAATCCCCACCGCCTGAGTCGCCGCCACCGTCTCCTCCGCCAATATCCCCGCCGGATGTATCCCCGCCGGAAGCACCTCCCCCGGAGTTATCGCCGAAGGTGTCGCCCGAGCTTGAGTAGTCAGTATCCTGTCCACCGAATCCATTACCGTTATCAATGTTCTCACGCTCCGCACCGAACGCGGAAGTGCCTCGATCTCCAAAGAATTGATTATACATCCACATTCCTGCACCGGCCCCCAACATGCCCCCAAGCATCGAGCTGAGAAAGCCACCACCGCCACCGGACATCGGACTTCCTGGGGACATCGGATTGCTGCTGACGCCACGGCCGCCGAAAAGCGAGCGGATGATGCCAACCACCACCCACACGACCAACAATCCAATCACCAGAGGAAGTATCCAGCCCGCGGAGCTTCGGCTGTCATGGCGCATTCCATTCGTGTGCGTAATCCCAGAAGTCAATCCACCGGTATGGGCTCGCATTGTGGATGAGACGAAACTCACCCCGTCCAATAGCGCCTCATCGTTTTGCTTCGCGCGCAGCTTTACCAACATCATGCTGACGAGCGTATCGCGATCATGCAGGGTGAAGGCCCGTTTCTGGGTATCGTTGCCCACCACGACCTGAAGGTGCGGAGGCGTCTTCACGATCAGAATATAGACGCCGTTGATCCCTTCGAGTCTCGCCTGTTTTACGGTCCATTCCTCAAAAAGTCGGCCCAAAGCGGTTTTGTCCCCAAAGTTTGCGCCTTTTTTGATGTCCTCCGGGAGTTCCTTGAACGTCTCTATCGTGAGATTCTTTTTCACGCTCCTCTCCAGATCGGCAATGTTGCGGGCCGCTTCGGACTTCGCGTGATCAGAGAAAAAGGCCCCATTGTCCTCGACCGATGCACCGGCGTTGATCGTTGAAATCCCCATCACGGCGGAGGCCAGAATCGAAATCAGAAATAGGTGGTTTTTGAACATGGCTAATTTTGACCGACGACCCTGGCTTACCGTTCAATAGCTGCGAAGGAACTCGAAAAAACGTGGAGGGAGTGCATGGACGGCAGCCGATCCCATCCAGAGCAAGTGAACAAAAACACCGCATTCGTCGTCAGATGAAGCATGACCGCCTCTTTCATTCACGCGCTCGAACAGGCGGCTCACGATGAAGCGACAGCGCCTCTCAGTGACCCGCTCACCGCGATCCCGCGACGTGCTGAAGCGGGATGTGCAACGCCTCTTCCCATGATCTTCCTGATGTTTTTGGTTCTCGTTTATACCGGGTGCTTCTACCTGCTCTGCGGTTCTCCCGCTGAGCAATCGTGACGGCAGGACGGAGGGCACCACTCAATGCTACTTTTTGGAATCATCGAAAATGTCCGACATGGAGACTTTCAAGCGATCCGTGATCGTCTCCAGCGTATCGAGCGTGACATTTTGCTGCTCCAGCTCAATTCGATGCAGTGTGGACGCGGAGATGCCCATTCGCTTTTCGAATTGAGCAAATGTCGAGTCGCCCCTCGTTTTGCGAAGGAATGAACCGAGCTGTTTCCTGAGCTTTTGACGCACAGGGAGAGCGTGTGGCGATCACCGTCCCACATATGGGATTTTTCTGGTTGCTTTGGTTTCTGAAAGGGAATACGCCCGTCTCCATCCCACAGATCAATATGACCTCCCCAACTTCCTACATCTTCTGCACCAAATGCGGAGCCCAGGCCGCGGCGGGTGCCTCCTTCTGCTCACAATGTGGAAACGGTCTTTCAAGAGCGACCGAACCGCCCCAGCCATCCACCCCACGACGAGCCTATTTCTCGATGCCGAAAGTGAACGTGGCTGCTGCAATCAATCGGGTTGCAGGTGGAATTACAGGAATCGCTGGTGTCGAACGTCTCGATAGGGACGGCGCAAAAGGTATGTTTTCAGAGATTTGGAGAAAGCGTTCAAAAGATGACGTCGAAGCCCATTTTTCAGTCGGAAGTGTGACCTCCACCCCAGCATTGAGTGAGATTGACACGCGATGGCCTAAGCCCTGGGCCTTCTTCCAAGCTTTCATCGCAGCAATTCTCGCGTTCGCCGGCGTGTATTACATGGCGTCGCATTTCAGCAACCCTATCGCAATTCCAGCGGTTCTCGTGATGGGGGCGTTCGCTGTGCCTTGTTCTGTTCTCGTCCTTTTCTTTGAGTTGAACGTCGCACGTAATTTTTCACTGTTTCAGATGCTTCGATTGACGCTGCTGGGTGGTGTTCTGTCGCTTGTTATTTCCCCTTTCATTTCCATTTGGGCCTCTGGTTTGGGACTCGACTGGATGGGCGCGTCGGTCGCTGGAATTGTTGAAGAACCCGCGAAGCTTGTCGCCATGCTAATCGTTGCGAGCAATTCCAGATTCCGATGGACCCTAAATGGATTGCTGATCGGGGCATGCGTGGGCACCGGTTTCGCCGTGGTTGAAACCGCTGGTTACGCCTTTATGGGCTTGATGAGTGGCGCACAATATGGGGCAGAGGAAATGCTTTTCGGGAGAGCGCTTTTGTATCCGTTGGGTGGTCATGCG
>JAYVZW010000370.1:0-4040 GCA_043783015.1 Verrucomicrobiota bacterium | reverse complement strand
AAAACAACGTCAACGGCCCTACAAAACACAAATAGCAAACATATGAAAATCCAAATCCACAGCATCCTGTTCGCCCTCCTGACCGCATCTGCGGCCATCGCGGAAGACACCACCACAACAAAGACCACCACCACCCAGCCGGATGGTTCCCAGCAGACCACCGTCAAGACGACGACAAGCACTGGCACCATCACGGAATATGAGCCCGGCACCACCTTCATCCTGAAGGAAACCTCAGGCCCGGTGACTTATCGCTACGGCACAAAGGTGAACTACGTCACCAAGAGCGGTAAGGTTATCAGTGAAACCGATATGAAAACACGCATCCGTATCGGCATCCCTGCCAGCGTTCGCTATGTGACCGAAGGCGAAAATCGGGTGATCAGCGAGATCGTCATTGAGGATTAATCACTCCATCTGATCTGCCCAAGGCTTGAAACCAAGCCCGGCAACCAAGGGTCGGCACCTCATGCATGAGGTGCCGATTTTTTGTTCTTTAATCGCTGCCAGCACGTCCAGCAGCTTGAAGATATTTTCAGGCGAATTTATCTGAATCAAAAAACAAAGCGCATGCCAGCCTTCACGGTGAGGTCATCCGAGCGCTCATCGTTGTAAACCCAGGCGTAGGAAGCCTCGGTGAAAAGTCCGAATCGGCTGGTCACACGATATTCCAGACCGCCGCCCACGCGGAAGAGAGCGTCCGTGGAACCGCTCCGCGATTCGATGCCGCCACCGATCAATGCGTAGGGTGCGAAGGCTGTCCTTGGGATCACATAACGCAGAAGCAGATCAGCGCAGACTTGGGTGCGGGCCTCATGCAGGCTGGAGAAATTCACGTCAGCGCGCAGGCCGATATTGGGAATAAAATATTCACCGACCGAGATGCCGCCGCCCCAGCCGTTGTGCTTGGCGTCATCGCAACCGCAGACTTCATTGTGGTAGCGCTTCAGGTAACTGCCATAGACATCAACAAAGAATTCCATGTCGCGGTAGAGACCGGAGGGCACGACCGCACTTGGGGCGGGCGTGGGATTGTAAACAATCGGGCCAGCGGTCAATGAGGTCGCCAGCGCGAGCGTGGAGAACAGAGCGAGGAGGTGCTGCTTCATAGAGTGTGTTGTGGTTTGATTTGGTTGCGGATATTCGATTAAGAATAATTAATAATCTGGATTCGTAAAGATTATAATGTGCCTGTTTCGAGAAATTTTTCGACCCCGCGCCACTAGGGCGAACCTGCTTGCGCACGTGCCGCCCCGAGACATGTTGCTCGAATGAAACCGCCCGCGCTCCTTCTTCTTTTTTCATTCCTTGTTCCTTCACTGCGATCTGATGAGGCGAAGAAACCGGAGGCCGAGAAAGTTTGGATGGATCCAGCCAAAGTGGATGACGAGGATTTTTTCATTCAGGGTGAATACTCCGGTGAGATCGGCACGGGCGAATTCAAGGGAGCAAAGTTTGGCGTGCAAATCTGGGCGCAGGGCGATGGGAAATTTGAGTGGGGCAGTTACAAGGGCGGGCTGCCTGGCGCGGGCTGGAGCGAAGACCGAAAAGATGTCCATCGGGTAAAAGGCCAACGGGCAGCAGGCGATAAAGTCGCCCACTTCGATGAAGCAGACGTCAAAGCCACTGCTGACGGCCAGGTGATTCACGCCATGAATCGAAAGGGCGAAGTTTACATGGAACTCAAGCGCGTCTCGCGCCAGTCACCAACGATGGGCGCGAAACCGCCACAGGGCGCAGTCGTGTTGTTTGATGGCAAAGACACCACCCATTTTCCGGGTGCCAAAGTCACGCCCGACGGCTTGTTGGAGCAGGGCGCGACCAGCAGCGACAAATTGGGCGACGGCACATTGCACGTCGAGTTCATGCTCTCTTACAAGCCCTTCGCCCGCGGCCAGCAGCGCGGCAACAGCGGCGTCTATCTGCAAAGCCGCTACGAAATCCAGGTGCTGGACAGCTTTGCGCTCGAAGGCAAAAACAACGAGTGCGGCGCCATTTACTCCATCAGCGCTCCTAAGATCAACATGTGCTTCCCGCCGCTCACCTGGCAGACTTACGACATCGACTTCACTACGGCGAAATTTGATGCGGCAGGAAAAAAGACGGTCAACGCCCGCATGACCGTGAAGCACAACGGCGTCATGGTGCAGGACAACGTCGAAGTCCCGCACATCACCACCTCCGCGCCGGAACAGGAGCAGAACACGCCCGGCCCGCTTCATTTGCAAGATCACAAAAACCCCGCGCGTTACCGGAACATCTGGTTCCTGCCAAAGTGATGCTCTGCATATTTCACATCGCCATCGTATGATCACCCACACGCATCGTCCGCTCCGCGTCGTCTTCTATGAAGGCATGGGCGCAATTACCCTGTCCGCAGAGGCGCGGACTCAAGTCATGGCCGCGCTGCTCGACAAAGGTTACGCCGTGACAAGAGCCACATCGGAGGGCGGCAGCGCCTTTCCTCACGATGACCGCAGCCTGTTGGTGCTCGGATTATTTCCAGATAAAAAGGCACCGTCATTGCAGGATGCGGCGGGTCGCGTGGAGATCGAATCGCGTGACATAACAGGCATGGACACCGAAGGCATCGTCTCGCTTGTGGAGAAAATGCGCGGGGAAAAACCCATGAACCAGCCCGGTATCTGGAAGCCCTGGTTCCCGGTCATTGATTACTCGCGCTGCACGAACTGCATGCAGTGCCTCAGCTTCTGTCTCTTCGATGTCTATGGCGTCTCACAGGAAGGCAAGATCCAAGTGCAGAACAACGACAACTGCAAGACCAACTGCCCCGCCTGCTCGCGCGTCTGTCCCGAGGTCGCGATCATGTTTCCCAAGTATCAAACCGGCCCCATCAACGGCGATGTGGTCAACGATGACGACCTGCGCCGGGAGAAGATGAAAGTGGACATCAGCAGCCTGCTCGGTGGTGACATCTATGCGCGATTGCGCGATCGCAGTGAGGCTGCGAAATCCCGGTTCAGCAAGGAGCGCAGCCCCGACAAGGCACTGGAAGAGCGGAAAAAATGCCTCACCAAAATGGTGCAGGATGGATTCATCCCCGCCGAAGTCCTCGCCGCGCTGCCATCACCGGATGAAATCATGCGCAAGTCCGAAGAAGCGCAAGCCAGAGCTGCGGCTGCGCTGGCGGGGCAGTGATACCTATTGGAGCGGACTTTTGCTGCCACTATCTTGCGCTCGTCCGGCCCTGATGTATCCTTTTGCAATTAGACATCGCTAACGGTCGCTGCAAATTTACTACTTATGAGCATCACTCTACAAATGGACGAGGCCGTGCTGCAAACGCTACCGCTCGCTCCTGGGGAGCGCGAACGCCACATGGAAATCGAGCTAGCCTGCCGCTATTATGCTAGAAGCTGGCTGAGTTTCGGTCAGGCGGCGCGCATGGCCGGATTGGATCATCACGCTTTCGGTGCGGAACTGGCCGAGCGCGGCATCCCCCGCGACTACGGAGTGACCGAGGCGCTGGAGGACATCGCGGATGCGCGTCGTTAGTGATACGTCGCCGCTTTCCAACCTCGCTATTATCGGGCGGTTGTCATTGTTGCGCGAGCGGTATGTCCGCGTGGTTTTCCCCCGTGAAGTTGAGGCTGAGCTGAACAGGCTCTCTCACCCTGGCGGCAGGCTCGCCATTGCGGAAGCCTTGGCCGAAGGTTGGCTGATGACTGAAACGCTCGGAGATGTTTCACTGCGCGACACATTTCTGATTGAGGTGGACGTTGGCGAAGCAGCGGCGATCGCCCTCGCGGAGACCACGAGAGCGGACAAGCTGCTGATAGACGACCGCTCCGGGCGTGAACTGGCCAGGAGGCGCGGACTCAAAGTTACGGGATTGCTGGCTGAATTGGTGTTCGCAAAAGCGAATGGCCGCATCCCATCCGTTCGCGAAGAAATGGAGCGGCTGCGTAAGGATGCTAACTTCTTCATTCGTGAGGACATCATGAACTTGATTCTGGCTGAGGCGGGAGAATGAGCTTCGTAAGGGTGTGAATCTTGCAAGACGGGGATCGACTCGCGAC
>JAYVZW010000369.1:0-12149 GCA_043783015.1 Verrucomicrobiota bacterium | reverse complement strand
AATTATACACGAGAACAGAGGAAGATGGCCGGTTAGTAATGGCCCAATTCAACGATGGTATCCGCAAGGCGAGGTAGTATTTAATCGAAAACCAGTCTGAAGGTTGTTGAATGACGTTCGACCTGTTCACCACGCCCAATCGGGATTGAGTCCCCAGCGTTCGGCGACTTCTTCACGTAGTGGCTTTTCGTCGGGGCGTTATCCTGTTTCTTCACCGAACGGCACCTGACCCGGAACCAAGAATGTTTTGATCAGTTCTCCCTCGCCGCAAACAATCATGCCGGGGAACCTCTTAAACCACGGACCGACGGGAACTTCCGGATCGCGGTCAAGCCATTCGGCCAGCAAGCCGAGCTGCGAAGCAGAAATGCTCCGATCTTGCACGCAGTCCAGCAAGTGCTGAAGCAGCGCAGGAGGGAGATGACGACGTCGGACTTTAGGCATCTCACTTCGAGCCGTAGAAACCCGTAGTGATTTCTTCCCGCAATCTCAGTGCTTCCTGCTCGTCAGTCGCATTCGCAAGACCTTCACCTAGAGTCCCGAGTTCTTTGCCTGAAAGCATGCGGCCCGTTTCAAGAGTGCGTGTAAATCGGAGCACTTCTTCCTTGCCCTGAGGTGGGAGCGCTTTGATTTCGGCAATGACTTGTGTCGCGGTCATTGAGAGACAATACGATCTTATTGTGAGAGGTCAAAGGCTTCGTATGACTGCGCCCAGTCATTGCCCCTCAACTCTCCTGCGACTCTTTGAGATTGGCATATTCCTTCGCCGGGCCTGCGAACAAACGCTTCATAAGATAGAACTCCATCTTCGCGACCATCCGCATCCTGTCCCAAAACGACGCCTTTGCGCTGGGAGTTTCCCTGGCTGCGCCTTCGGGATAATATACCATTACCTCTACCTCGCCGATGCCTTCGCAATGCTCTCTTCGTAGTTCCGGCTCCCGCCCGTCCATGCCACCGGACAAATCGTGCAGTGCCTTGCTCAGCATGAGATATTCCCCGCCCTTGACGGTATTTTTCAAGAGCCGGTGCGCCAGGATCACATCGGAACCGGCGATCTCCTCGAACTGTTTGACCTGTTTCACGGCCACTTCTCCATGATGAGCGATCACTTTCAACTTTAACTGACCCGCGCTCAAGCACGCTTCGCATGAGCAGAGTCCGCACTCACTAACCAGCATCTTCTCCCGTTCCGCAAAAGCAGCAAAGAAACGCTGCATCTGCCCGAGCACTTCGCGCGCCGTCTCACGCCGTCCGTCCGAGCGCGCATAAAAAAGCGCGGCGTCACCCTGAAGTTTGTTCAAAATCAGGGGGTGCTCGCTGGCGTCGATCACGCTCTCCAGTAGCTCGGTGATGATGCGCTCCGCATGGATCAAGCTCACCCGGTGTTTATGGATGAACTTGGTGTATCCGCTGATGTCGATCAGGATGATGAACGCTTGGATGAGTTCCATGGGTTGCCGGGAAATGAAGCGCATCCCAGACGATTATGCGAGAAAATTACATCTCACGTGAGTTCTTGCTGAACACCAGCGGCTGTGCTCTGTCATATCTTGCACATTCATGAAAACCATCCTGCTTGCCGCTCTTATGTCTGCCATCACACTGTCCGCCGCCAATGAAAAAATTGAAACCGCCGTCTTCGGGGGCGGCTGCTTCTGGTGTGTTGAGGGAACGTTCCAAATCATTCCCGGTGTAAGCAAAGTGCAGAGCGGTTATGCCGGCGGGAAAGTGGACAAGCCCACTTATGAAATGGTCTGCAATGGCGACACCGGACATGCCGAGGTCGTGCAGGTGACATTCAATCCCGCAGTAGTTTCGTTTCGCGAACTGGTGGATCTTTTCTGGTATATGCACGATCCGACCACGCTAAATCGTCAAGGTCATGACAGCGGCACGCAATACCGCTCGGCGATTTTCACCACGAGCGATGAGCAGAAAAAAACCGCCGACGCCTCAGTGGCTGAACACCAAAAGGAATTTAACAACGGCATCGTTACCGAAATCACGCCCCTAAAAAAATTCTATGTCGCCGAGGACTATCACCAGAACTTTGTGAACAACAACCAGAGTCAAGGTTACGTCTGCTCCGTGGCCAAACCGAAGATTGAGAAGTTTAAACACAAGCTGGCGGAACTCACCGCCAAGAAAACGCATTAAAGCACTTTGAAAATAATGTGGCCGAAAGTGTCGAGGACAGCCTGCTCTCGGGAATCTTAACGTGGGCTGGCAGCCCACGACACTGCTGAGAACCGGCGCTAATCCCACGCAGCAGCGGCGCCGCCGTCGCTTATTCAAGTGGAGCAAGCGATGAGGGCGACGCTGCTACACTTCTCAGTCGAAACGAAAAAGGCGGAGGTCGGAAATTGATTTCCGACGTCGGAATTGGCATTGTTGACATCCGGGCAAGCATCGCCCAAAGACAAGCACGCGTTAAGCGGGGCTACAACCTGCTGCCGCCCTCCCGACGAATCGCGGAAGAAAATCACAAAACCAACCCTCATCCTGATCCCTGCATGAACCTCGGCGAATTTAAATCCCTCCTTCAATCGCACGACCGGAAGCATTTTCGGTTGCAACTTCCCGACGGTTCCCCAGTGCCTGTGTCCTTCCATGTGACGGAGGTCGGGCGTGTGCAAAAGATTTTTATCGACTGCGGTGGCACGCTCCGGGAAACCGAGATCTGCCAGCTTCAAGTCTGGGTGGGTGCAGACGAAGACCATCGTCTGGAAGCAGGCAAAGCCGCGGCCATTCTGGAGAAGGCATCCGTGTTCCTTCTCGATGAATCCATCCCCGTGGAGATCGAATACGAGGACGATGTGATTTCTCAATACATGATCGCAGGACATGAGAGCAGTGACGACTCAGTGGTGCTCCGCCTTGTCCCGAAGCACACCGATTGTCTTGCGCGGGAGAAGTGCGGCCTTCCTGCTCGTGAAGACGCAGAAGAATCCGCCTGCTGTTCCACATCCGGATGCTGCTAAAAGAAAATCACCATGAGCAAACCTCTCATACTTGTCCTTTGCACCGGAAACAGTTGCCGCTCGCACCTTGCGGAAGGAATTCTGCGCGCCGCGCTTCGGGATGGATACGAGGTCGCCAGCGCGGGTTCCAACCCACAGGCTACGTCCATCCCTTAGCTATTCAGGTAATGGCGGAAATCGGCATCGACATTTCCGCGCATCACTCCAAGCACCTTGAAGAATTCCTGAACCGCGGCGTGGAAACAGTCATTACCGTTTGTGGTAATGCGGATCAGGTCTGCCCCATGTTTCCCGGTCAGCTCAACCGCCATCACTTCCCCTTCCACGACCCCGCGCACGCGACTGGCAGCGACGAGGAGAAGCTGGCCGTGTTCCGTCGTGTGCGGGATGAAATCAAAGCCGTCTTCGATGCCTACGCAGCCGGGAGGCTGGATGAACTTGCGCCGCGCAGCGCGATCAACTGAGATAAACGTATGAATGAAAAACAAAAGCCACGGGCGAAATAAATCGTCCGTGGCCTCAAGAGCTAAGGTGCTCCGGAAATTAGTGGCCGTGACTGCGCCGATGCGAGTAAGCCTCTTCGTCCGCGTGATCGGCCGCAGCGTCCGCGTGATTGCGGGCGTTCCGAGCTGCACGGGCATCTTCCGCAGCATGTTGGAAGCCGCTCGCCGCACCGTAGTAATCGCCGTGGCGTGCTGAATGAAAGGCATCCTCATAAGCCTGGCGGGCATGCTCCTCAGAGGCGCGGGCGGCAGAATCGTCATGATAGGCGTGGTGGGCATCTTCATCAGCGTGACGGTGCCGGTCACGGGCCTGTGAAGTTACTGCTAGGCCAAGGATGGTGGCAACAAGAAGGATTTTCGTTTTCATGTGATTGATGATTTTAATTTGGATTTTGTGACCTTTACCGCATCCGGCATTAGCCGGGCGAATATGTGGTCCGCATGGTTTGACGAAGGCGCTTTAAATTCACGTATTGTAATGTCTTTTTATTCTTGCTGGCCGGTCGGGCCGGCGTGTTGCTCCCTGTCGCGCAAGCGGGCAAAAATTAGCGTGGTTGAGCGTGTATCTAAAAGATACCGTGGCGCTCATTTTGAAATCCAGAATGGAATTCAGACAGGCTGCGGGCACCAGATGCAATAGCGGCCAGTCATGGCCCGTGCTGGTGCGTGTGCTTGTGCTCCTCGTCCTTCCCTGCATCGGGTGCGAGATGGGAGAGGGCAAAGCTGCGACGCAGACCGGCTATGAATTCCTGCTTGTCTGTCTCACTCAACTTAGCCGCGCGATGTAACGCAACATACCTCGGCAACGGCATCTCGCCTTTGCTGATGAGCTTGACCAAAATGCCCGCACGGTCCTCACCGCTGATCTCGGAAAAGTTAAACCGCTCGCGCGCGTCTCTCACATCGTTGGCGATAAGCCATGACATGGGTGCAACATAGGAATACCAGGGCCACTTTACTTCATTGCTGTGGCAGTCGAAACAAGCACGTTGCGCGAAGGCCTTGGTCTGAGGCGAATCCCAAGTCAGTTCTTTGGCCATAGGCGGGTTGGTGCGGGCCACGGGGATAAATTGAATGGCGAGGACGAGTCCGCCTACAACGATGAGGGAGCGTTTAAGCCAACGGGGAATCGTCATATGTATCGGGGTAAGGGTTTCTAAATAATGATTCCCGCCGGGAGGACAAATCTTCCGCCCGGCGGGGCGGTGGTTACGCGTTGCTCTTTTTATTTCTTTGGAGCTTCGTTGATCATCTTCATGTATTTGGCAGGGTCTTTCTTGAAGTCCTTGACGCAGTCTTTGCAGCAGAGCTTCACTTCCTGGCCTTCGTGCGTGAAGACATAGGGCTTGCCCATTTCTCCGCCGATCTTATCGCCGGAAACGACGCAGGTTTTGAGTGAGGAGGGATAGGGCTTCGGAGCGTCCGCAGCGTTAAGGCTGAAGGCACCGAGCATGAAGGCGAGGGTCAGTATAATTTTCATTTGATGTATTTTTTATTGAATGGTCTGCGAGTGGATTGCGGGAAGTGGCGCGCAGATCATCGCCAGCTTCCGGTTGCCGGATGGCAAAAGATTTTCGCTATAAGGTGATGCCGTCGCGTTTCAAATCGGCTTCCGCGGCGATGCTCGCGAGTGTTCCAGGGGGGGATGCATACCAACCGGGATCGGTGCCGTCTGCGGGCAGGGCATCACGCACTTTAAGCAGGGTGAACATGCCGCCCATGGTGATGTAATCGTATTGGCCCGCGCCGCCGATCATCGGCAGCGAGTTGGCGGGAACGTTCATTCCCATCTCGCCCATGTCACCCATGCCGCTCGCACCCATGCTCATGTATCCTGGGATGAGTTTGTTGATCTTTTTATTCAAACCTTCTGTGTTCATTCCAATGACATTGCCAAACTGATGCCCCATCTGCGTCATCACGTGATGCAGCATGTGGCAGTGAATGACCCAGTCACCCGGATACACGGGACCCACTTCAAAAGTGCGCGTGCTGCCCGTGGGCATGTGAACGGTAGTCTCCGGCCACTGGCCGGCCTCGGGAATCTGCCCGCCATCGGTCGCTGTGACCTTAAAATAATGGCCGTGAAGATGGATGGCGTGGTGGCTCATCGTGCTGAGATTCCCAATACGGACGCGGACTCTTTCACCCGTCTTCGCTAGCATGGCTTCCGTTCCGGGAAAGCTGCGGCCGTTAAAGGTGAACACGTTGAAGTCCATCATCTCATTCGGGTCAGGACGACGCGCGCCGACTTCGATCTTCCACTCACTGAGCATGAAAGCGTAATCGCGGTCCGGCGGATTTTTCTCCGGCTCCTTCGGATGGATGATGAACATGCCCATCATGCCGAGTTGCATCTGGGTCATCTCATCGTGATGCGAGTGATACATAAAAGTCCCGTGCTGCTTCAGCGTAAACTCATATTTGAAAGTCTCGCCGGGCTGGATCGCCTTCTGGCTGACGCCGCCCACGCCGTCCATGCCGCTGGGCAAAATGATGCCGTGCCAGTGAACGCTGGTCGAGGCATCAAGCTTGTTCGTCACATAGAAGCGCACCTGGTCGCCTTCGACCGCCTCGATCGTGGGACCGTGAATGCGACCGTTGTAGCCCCAGCATTCCGCGACGAGCCCTGGCGCAAACTCATGCGTCACCGGCTCCGCGATCAAATGATAAACCTTCACGCCATCCACCATTTTCCATGGCAGCGTTTTGCCGTTGGGCGTGATGACGGGGCGATAGCTGATGCCATCTGGGTGCAATGTCTCCGTCTTGCCAGTGCTGACCGCAGACTTGGTTTTGGCGGCCATTTTGACAGCACCGCTGCCGTTCATTTTGCTCATGTCATGGCCTGCGGGCATTCCCGGCATGTTTTTCATGTTGCTCGCGTCATGGCCTGCGGGCATGGGCTTTTCTTCAGCTCCGGATTGGCGGATCAGGACTCCGCTGCCTATCAAGGCGGCTGCGCCGCTCAACAGTCCGCGACGGGTTGTGATGTGAATATGAGGTTCTAGGTTCATGGCTTGGGATGATTGTATAGGGTTCATAAATTAAAAATTGTTAGTGCTTTTGGTGCTGCTCTTGAGACGGGGCGGACTTTGGCGCGGACGTCTTGCCGGTCGTCTTGACGCTCAGGCTGCCTCCTGCCGCTTTTTCGAGTTCACCACGCGCCAGCCAGTAGTCCCGCAGGCTTTCGATGGCATCCTTCTCTGCACGCTGCTCCTCATCCTTGGCCCGCAGCAGGGCGACGTTGCCCTTCTGCATGGCATTGTAATGCAATAGTGTTTCCTTGAGAATGCGCTGACGCTGCGGCAACAAAGTCGAACGCTGATATTCCACTGCCTCGCGGGCCAGCCGCAACGCCGCATGGCTTCCCGCAACATCATTGCGCACCTCCGCTTCAGTGGCCTCCGCAATCGCGCGTGCCTTGCGCAGCTCACCTTCGAGCTTCCCAACTGAAGCCCTGCCCCAGTTGAAGAGCGGCAAATCGATCCGAATCTCTGGTCCGGTAAGTCGCGTTCCATCTGTGTCACGCTCGGTATCGACGCCCAGATTGAGGCCCGGGACGAATCTCGTCCTGCGCTTCAGCGTGAGCGCCACTTCCACCGCTGAAACACTGGCCCTGGCGGCTGCGAGGTCTTGACGCTGCGAGAGCGCGGCAGCTTCCGCCTTTGAGAAAGATGGATCGCTTGATGGCAGCAACGGCAGTTCATTCAATGCCAGTGTCCATCGCGCTTGCGCACCGCTCAGCCCGAGCATGCGGTTCAACTTCGCACGATGCGTTTCCACTTCCGCACGTCCACGCTTCAAGTCTGCCTGCACCTGCTGGTAGCCAACCTGCAGTTCCATCAGCTCCAAGTCGTTGATGTTGCCGGCGTCATGCACACGTTTGGCAAAATCTGAGACGGACTCGTTCACGCCCGCGATGTCCTGAAGTTTACGAAGCTGTTGTTCGCCGGCCAGCAATGTGAAATATGCCGCCTTGGTTTCGGCTGCGAGCTGAAGGATTTCATGGCTCACGCGGCGCTCCGTTTGCAGCAGCTCTTGTGCGGCCATCCGTTTTCGTAGAGGAATCAACAAAAGATCCAGCAACTCTGTCTCAAGGCCGATTTCCGGGTTCGGAAGTCCCCCGGGGCTGGACCAGCGGGGGCGACCGTGCAGGACAAAATTGCGCGGTGTGCTGGCCTGCACGAAATCCGCTTGCGATATGCCAACATCCTCCAGCGTGGCGCGCAGACGGCGGTTGTTGAGCAGGGCGATCTGCGTCGCGCTGTCAGCCGTTAACGGGCGCTTCAGTAGGGCGCTGACCCGTGCCGAAACATCTGCCGAGTCCTGTGCCGTGGCGGGAGCGGAGACATCATAGCCGAGATGGGCGCGCGTTTGTGCCCGCACGGATTTCAAAGGATCGCGCGAGAGCGAGGCGCACGAGGAGAGCAGCAGCAGGGGCAGCAATCGTGTTGTTTTTTTGATGGTGTTTAATGGGAGCATAAAATGGATAACTGGAATGAAGGTGAGGCATGATGACCCCAGAGCGTCGGGGTAATCAGCCGGCCTGCAAGGGGCGAGATCAGATGTGATTTTCGGGCGCGGCCATGAACCATGGTGGGTTCAAGCACTGCCTGCGGCTGAACAAGGCGCGGCCATACAACGCCGTGTCAAAACGGCAGGCAGCAACGCGCGCTCAAATCAAGAGCGCGTGATAACGAATGCAGAACGAGAGTGATTCAGGTCGGGACTCCAGTTCCCGCCATCGTCCTGCATAATGGGATTGTTCCATGCTCGCACGAAGCACATCGCTGAAAATAACATCCAGCCAGGCTGGCAGCATATCTACTGACGTAACCGCAAACGATGGCAGGGTAACGTCGGATTTCGCAATCTGCTGATTGCTTAACTTATGCGGGCATGGATCACTGTTACCGCCCTGCTTCTTTTGGTCGCGCCCTTGTTTCTTGGCACAGCAAGCATGGCCCCCGGTCTCAACCGCCCTTGATGTAGCTGGCTGACTGCAACAACACAGCGGAGAACCGATGCTGAGGACAAGCCAGAAAGCTAGGATGCGGATGGGCATACGTTGTTAGGATGGCAGGACTTCAATATTGTTCAACTAGAAACTCGAGATGCCAAAAAGCCCTGCGCTACAATTAGCGCAGGGCAGGAAACAGGCATGTAAATCAATGGCCGTGATGATGATGGCGCGATTCAGAGTAGGCCTCGTCTGCGTGATCTTCTGCGACATCCGCATGGTCGCGGGCGTGCTGGGCAGAATGGGAATCTTGAGCAGCGTGTTGATAGTCCCTATAAGCATGGTAGAAATCGCCATGTCGTGCGGCATGAGCCGCATGTTCGTAAGCCTCGCGAGCATGTTCTGAGGCTGCATCTGCGGCAGCATGATCATGATTTGCGTGATGGGCATCTTCTTCAGCGTGGCTGTGATCGTGCGCGTAGGAAGTGACAGTCCAGCCAAAAATAGCGGCAATGAGGGTGATTTTAGTTTTCATGTTTGATGAGAGTTTGTATTTTACGACTTGTATCGGATTCGGCTGGTGCCGTGCCTAACACATAGTCAATATAATCAGACGAGATGCTGGTTGGTTCATTCAATACGGGATGAATATTTCTGTCGAAATCTCTTGCCGTAGGCGTGATGACCATGAGCACCCTTAGTTTTTTTGCTTGGCGGCGGCAAGTTGATCAAACACCTTGAGGGTGAAGCCTCCTATGGTCTCTTCTTGGCCTTTGTCGGAGATGGTGCTGTAAAGCCAGTCATCCACATCGGCGATGGAAATGTGCAGATCCGCGCCACGGGCGACTTTTTTTAGATCAGCGGGATCGTTATCGAGTTTTCCATGAATGAACTTGTCGTCGATGTCGCTGACTTGAAGCCAGAGATACTCGCCCTTGTCGCCTTCAAGAATTCGGCCTTTGACGGCGAAATACTGATCCTTGGTGCGCTCTTTAAATGCCTTCAAAAATTCCGGCCAATGTTCCTCAGCCTGCTCTTGCGCGGCGACGAGCTGCGGGTCGTCGCTGCTAATCGTGATGGTCGAATCTTTGGTGGCGCCCTCAGCAGCAGCCAAACCTGCGGGGACGAGGTCGTGCAGCGGATCATTGCTTTTCAGATGACCCAGCAGAGTTGCGTCGTTGAGGTGGAACTGGTCAGTGTCGGGACTGTAAATTGCGAGCGTATCCTTTCTCACGAATTGCGCGATGATGAGACTGATTTGCTGATATATCTTCCGGAGGTCGGCCTTGTCATCATTTTCCATCCAATCTACTGAAATCCATGCGCGGTTTTTACGAATGGCATTGGAAAGCGAGGTGCTTTTCAATTCGGCGGCGAGCTTGTCACCTTCCGCAAAATACGGCTCATCCACACTGTTGATGGCGAACCTGCGGGTGCCGGCTTTGACCACGAATGATGGGGGCTTGGCGGTGACAGCATCATCTGAGACTTCGACACTCAAGGCATGTGAAACCGCATGTGCGATGGCAGCGGCATCAATGGTGCGCGGTTCGCTGAGCAGCAGAACTAGCGAGATCAAGCGCTGCTGTTTGGCATCAACTGTTTTAGGTTTGGATGCCTCTTCATGGGCTTTGAGATCCGCGCCCGGAATATAGCAGAGCAAGGAAAGCACTGCCAAGCACTGGATGGTTAGTAAGGGATTTTTGGGTAGAGTATTCATAGGGGGCTGGTATTAATGTTCGAGCACATCATGGAGTAGTTGAGAAGCAATGGAGTTGTGATGGCTGTGTCCATAGTAGGAGTTCTCGTAGTAACTGCGGCCTTGATATCGGGGTGAATAGACGGGGTAATCGTTGTAGTAGCCGTCGTAGTAGCCAATGTTAGGATCGTAATGGTCGTGGTGGTCGAAGTTGTAGCCGCTGGAGTGACCCCGTGAGTGACCGGCGGAGTGGTTGCTGGAATGACCACCAGAGTGGCCGCTGTAATGAGAATTGTAGTGATGGGTGTGGCTGCCGTGCCCTGAGTGGTGGCCGCTATTGTTATGCTTTTTTTCGGCTACAACTGGCAATGTGATGGCAATGATGAGCCCGACGCTAAGCAGACCTGTGAGCCAACGCATGGAATGGAAAGAAGGGCGGATTGATTTCATTAGGATGGTATAGGGTTTGGATTTTTGCCGGATCGTTCCCCTGCTTATCTTGGCAGCGGTTTGATTGACGTTTTACAGATTATGTTTTTCTTTTCGCGACCCTATCCGATGGTCAGCGCTTCGCCATGGGGTGAAACCCGACTGTGCGTGCATGGCAGAAAGGAAATCTAAATATAGCGGTCGTGTTGCGTGATGCGATTGGAACACGTGAAGCATGTCAAAACAGGAAACAAAAAAAGCCACGGGCAAATTGTATTGCCCGTGGCTTGAAGATTGGATTGGAACCGGGAATTAGTGGCCGCGATGGCCGTGCCCATAGTGATGCGAATAGGCCTCATCCGCAAGATCGGCAGCAGCGTCCGCGTGGTCGGCGGCGTGCCTGGAGGCGTGGGAATCTTGCGCAGCGTGTTGGAAGTCGCGCGCCGCACCGTAGTAATCGCCATGGCGTGCCGCGTGGACGGCATCTTCATAAGCTTGGCGGGCGTGCTCCTCAGCGGCGCGGGCGGCAGCATCGTCATGATAGGCGTGGTGCTCGTCTTCATCAGCATGACGGTGCCGGTCACGAGCCTGTGAAGTTACTGCCAGGCCCAAGATGGCAGCGGCAATGAGGGTGATTTTCGTTTTCATATGATTGATGATTTTGATTTGGATTTTGTGACCAGACCCGCTTCCGGCATTTGCCGGGCGAATATGTGGTTCGCATCATCTGACGAGGGCGCTTTGGATTCATACAAATATTAAAGATTCATTTTTGGAATTCTTTCCGACCGGTCAGGTTGGCCGGTCTATTTTCTCTCCGGCGCAGCCAAGCGAAAATCACCGGCGTGACCACGAGAATATGCACCAGGCTGCTGAGCATTCCGCCGATGACTGGCGCGGCTTGCGCCCTCGCGTGCGGCCCTTTGCGCCTTCGCGAAGGGCCTGCGCAAGCCCTCGATGATTCTACGGCAAGGACATTCGCAGGAAGTCCGCGGGGGCGCGGACTCGCTGCCAACGGCACGAATTCATTAGTCGGCACTAGCAGCCTGTCGGACTTGATGCAAAAGAGTGACGATCTCTCGGATTTGCGCTCGTCGTGAACTTTGAGTTTAGCGTCGATTGTGGCGCTACTGGTTCGGGTGGTCAGGGCTTGGAGCGTTTGACTCGCTCAAGAGTCGTGGGATTGCTTGTTTTTGGTCGTTTTGCCTCTTCGCGGTTCCATTAGGCGGGTTTGAGCTCGGCTTTGAGGTTGAAGAGTCGCTTGAGGTTGTAGGCGGTGGCCACCAGTTTCCATTCCAGGCTGGCTTTCTCCCGGCCTCTCATGCTCATCTGTCGGAACCCCATCGCGCTTTTGATGATGCCGAAAACGGGCTCCACGGTTTGCTGGCGTAGTTTGTAGAGTGCTCGACCCACTTGGGTGCTGGTGCGCCACGCCATGTGTTCTTTGGCGCTGGCTCCTGCCGCGGGTGACGGTGGGTCTGCTCGCTTTTCCAAATCACTCACGCTGCGTTGATGATGGATGCGCCCGGTTGCTGCATACACGGTGGTGCCGGTGGGGTGGCTCTCCTCAG
>JAYVZW010000368.1:0-4056 GCA_043783015.1 Verrucomicrobiota bacterium | reverse complement strand
GCCCGACCATTGCCCCGAACGCAGCGGAAGCCGGGCCACCGCGGTCGCGGCTTTCATTCGCTGGTGAATCGCGGCGAGATTCATGTCATTGATTCATCCAGATCATGCCTGGGAATTTTTCTTGATGCCAGCTGCGGCTGACTTCTCCAGCATGGAATAAGCATGAAACTCGCGCCGCATGATGAACGCGAGGAACAGCAGCAGCACGCCACCGACAACGGAAGTGGTGGTCAGATAAAATGCGGCCAGCTCGGCATGATCAGCATGAGAAAGCATCGCGAGCAAGGCACTGGCGGGAAACGGTGCCAGCCAGTAAAACGCCGAGGGCGAATCCCGATCCGCCACTGTGGAGGCGGCAGCGAACAGCAGCACGAAAACAAGCTGGATGAGCAGATACAACCAGAAGCGTTTCTCCACGCGCTTGAACAAAAACATGATGGGAAGCGGAGCGACCAGCGCCAGGAAGACCAGCACCCACACGGCATAAAACGCCAGTTTGCTGGATTCAGGGATGGGATCGAATTTTGCCACTCCGCAGACACCCAAAAACAACAACCCCTCGACCAGCGCGGTAAACATGATGGCCGTGGCCCAGCCGGGATACAGGAAGCGCCCGGCCAGCCGTCCGATGATGCCGCGCCGCGCAAAGGGCATGAACAAACTTGGCAGCAATACCGGTTTTTCCGTCAGGGCCTCCACGATCACCCAATTGATGATCGGAGCCATCCATAGGGCAATTGAAAAATACCACGGAGGTCCGCCGAGCCAGCCTGCGGCCACAAGGACAATGGAAAACAGCAGCACAGCTGATCGCTTCCGCGCGGAATGG
The DNA here is from genome assembly GCA_043783015.1 of Verrucomicrobiota bacterium. Taxonomy (GTDB): domain Bacteria; phylum Verrucomicrobiota; class Verrucomicrobiia; order Verrucomicrobiales; family Verrucomicrobiaceae; genus VFKE01. Next base: position 3,227 of record JAYVZW010000368.1, on the reverse strand, counting down.
TTCTCCGACTGCGGCGCGATCTTCGAGGCCGCGTATTCGAGGAACATCACCACATAAACCGCCATCGCGATGAGGATAAGCCACCAGTCGTCCACCGGAACAAAACCGACGCTGGAATAACCTCCACCACCGAAGGCCCGGCTTAGGGCAAACGTGAAGGAAAATGTCAGAAAGCTGGGCAGTGCCGCCAGCAGAATCAGCACCCGGAGCACCAAGTGGGCCGTTGAGAGAGCGATGGCCCCGGCTGTGATGACGAAAGATGCTGCCAGCATCCATCCGAGAGTTTGCAGTTCCAACACCACATCCACCCTGCCGAAGAAATAGCGCAGCACCGCATAAGGCAGGATCGCCGCCACCAGCAGACCTGATTGCGACACCAGCGCGATCCATTTGCCCAAGATGATACGGAAGGCCGTCAATCGCGTGAGCCGCACCAAGTCGAGCGTGTTCGCCCGCATTTCTTCGCTCACCGCCGCCAGTCCCCGCGCCGGCATGAGAATCAGCAGGGGAAAGCCGACGAAGAACCAGAAAAACCCGTCAAAGCCCGAGGTTCCGGCATTGGTGGACAGCGATAACAAATGAAACCCCACCAAAAGAATCATCACCACCTGGACGACGATGAACATGGAAACAAAGGTCCGGGCCTGCAACCCCTGTCGCAGTTCCTTGACCAGGATCGGACTCAACCAGTCGGCAAAGTCATTGGTGACGGGTATTGCGGGTGCGGCGGCAGACATACAAATACAGGTAAATAACTTCTAACTTCGAATCCGGGTTCTTACTGGCTTACCTTCTTCAACATATCCACGAAGGCGTCCTCCAGCTTTCGCTCCTCACGGCGGAACTCAATAACGGGCACGCCGTCGAGGATCATCTTACGCAATCCGGCTGCGAGGTCCGCCGCGTTTTCTCCTTCAAACGCGAGCCGCGCGCCGTCACGTTTTTGCTCCAGCACGCTCCAGCCCGGATTCATAGTGGCCCATTGCGTGAGCGTATCCGACGGGCCGGTGACGCTGACGCTCACCACCATGTGGGCCTGCCCGCTGGCGTTGGTGGCGTTGCCGCGCGTCAGGGCTTCGGCCCCGCCGTGATAGACGATCTTGCCACCGTCAATAAAGAGCAGCGTGTCGCACATCTCGCCAAGTTCGCTGAGGATGTGGCTGCTGATGAAAAGCGTCTTGCCGCGCTGGGCGAGAAGCCGCACGAGGTTCTTGAATTCAATGCGCGCTTTCGGATCGAGACCGGCGGCCGGCTCGTCGAGAATCATGAACTCCGGGTCGGGGATTAACATGCGACCAAAGCAGAGACGCTGCCCCATGCCTTTGCTGAGCTTGCCCATGGGCCGGTCGGCCAGCGGCGTAAGGTCGGAAAATTCCATGACCTCATGCACGCGCTCGCGACGCGCAATGTTATTAAAGCCATAGGCGCGTGCGAAAAAATCGAGATACTCGAACACGGTCATGTTCGCATAAGTGCCGAAGCTGTCCGGCATCCAGCCGATAAGGCGCCGCACGCGCTCCGGATGCTGCATGACATCCTCACCAGCGATGCTGACGGTGCCGGTGGTCGGCTCGTCCAGCGTGGCCATGATGCGCATGGTCGTGGTCTTGCCCGCGCCGTTCGCGCCGATGAAACCGACCACCTGGCCGCGATGGATGTCGAAGGAAGCCTCCTGCACGGCATGAACCTTGTCGAACACGCGGTTCAAGTCCCGCACCTCGACGAGTTTCTCCGGCAGCGTGGCGGTGGATGTTACGGTGTCGGTCATGGCGTGGTGTGCTTCAAATAAGGCCCGGCGAAGATCACGCGTTCATCGTTCCAGCGGATGGAGTCGAGCGTGCTGATGGCGAACTTGGAGGCATCTGAGCTTTCGGCAAAAACGAAGCCGCTGCGATTGCGCAACCGTTCCAGCGTCTGCTTCATCATGGGCCCGGCATCGTTGAAAACGCGCTTCTCCATCCACTCCGCGAATTCATTTTTTTCACAGGCTCGAAGAGTCTTTTTCTCCCCGGTGCCGATATTATCCGCCTGCCAGATTTTGTTTTTATCATCCACGACAAACACGCGCTGCAGAGGCGCGGCGATACTGGAGACGACAGAGGGCGCATCATTGGGGGACGTAGATAAAAAAACTTCAATGACCCCGCGCGTGGGTCGCACCGTGGCGAGCGCATGTCCTTGCACCGCGCGGCTGGCGAACCAGTCGCCAGAGCGTTGCTGTTCATCCTCGTTCAACTGTCGCTGTCCATTCGACCGGGGATTGTAAGCCGATGTATCCTCCAGTGAAATGGCTTGCATCCACGAGGGTTCCGCCTTGGCAAAAGTTCGCCCCAGCAGCACGCCGGTGCGGCTGGCCTGCTCCTGAATGATCGCGGTCCTTTTCTGTTCTGGTAGCATCAAGGCGAGCACGCGCCGCGCGCCATTACCACCGATGCCGTCCTGCAAAAACATCAGGGCGATCAACAGCGCGCTGGCACCCAGCGAGAGCAATGGAGTCGTCCAAAACAAGCGATGCCTCCGGCGCTGTCCCGCCATCCAGAAAAGATTCACCGGGCCGACCAGCACGCCGAAAACCAAGATGAAGGCGAAGATCAAACCAGAGTGCAAACGCGGGACGCCCACCACGTCACGCAGGGTCCAGTGGCTGTATCCCGCAGTGGTAGTCGCACTGTTGTCAACGTTCTTGGTCTCAGCCAGACGCGCCGCGTCATTGAGAGGAAATGTCTTGCCGTCCCATGACTGAATTTTGAATTCGCCAGCGCCGATCCTGCGCCCGCCATCGGCCTCCGGCTCCGGCAGCTTGAGTTCAGTGAGCCGCGCTGCCGATGCATTGGTGCAGAACAAAACCGTGCGACCACCCAGCGCCATCCAGTCCATGATCGCCGCGCGCGCACCCGCACCCAGGGCAAGCCATTCGGAATCCGTCATCCAAAGCTGCGCCAGCCCGGAATAGCCGCGCCAGTCGTCGGGCGCTTTCGTCATGTCCACTTTCGTGGCTTCGAAAGGTTTGGGGCCGCCCGGTGCTTTTTCAAACCGCTCGCTCAATCCGCTCCAGCCTTTGTCGGATAAATTTTTGCTCATGGCCATGAAGTCCATGTCCTTGCCGCTACCCGAGCCGGAGTGAGATGGCGCCGAAAGCGAGGTATTCCATGTCACGCCATGTCCCTGCAAATTTAAATTCAACGTGCGATAGGAGCCAGTGGGCGCGACCGGCGAATATACGGTCG
>JAYVZW010000367.1:0-4063 GCA_043783015.1 Verrucomicrobiota bacterium | reverse complement strand
GCACGCGGTGCCACGCCAGTCTTCGTCGCCATGGACGGCGAAGTCGTCGGTCTGCTGGGATTGACCGATCCCATCAAGCCCGGAGCAGCCGACACCGTGGAGCGTCTGTTGAGTCTCGGTCTGCATGTGACCATGCTCACCGGCGATAACCACTCCACCGCGCACAGTGTTGCCTCGCAGATTGGCATCCAGTCCGTGATTGCTGAAGTTCTTCCCGCTGCCAAGAGCGAGATGATCGCCGGAATGAAAAAGGGTGGGGGCGTGGTCTGCATGGTCGGCGACGGCAGCAACGACGCGCCCGCTCTCGCCGAGGCCGATGTCGGGATCGCCATGGGGCGCGGCACCGACATCGCGATGAATGCCGCCGGCATCGTGCTTATCAGCGGCGATCTCCAAGGCGTCGCCAGCGCCATCGAGCTTTCCCGCGCCACCGTGCGGAACATCAGGCAGAATCTTTTCTTCGCCTTCTTCTACAATGTGCTCAGCATTCCCGTCGCCGCCGGAGCGCTCTATCCTTTTACCGGCTGGCTGCTCAATCCCATGATTGCCAGCGCGGCCATGGCGTTGTCTTCGGTGAGCGTCCTGATGAACGCCCTTCGGCTTAGGAGCTTCCAGACTGGGAAATAAAAACCGGAAAGAGTCCCATTAATTTTCTGGCTTGTGTATTTAAAAAAAATCCTCCATCATGAGGTTCATGAAACACAAATCCATCATAATGATCGCGTTTCTTGCCGTTGGCCTCACCGCTTGCGACAAGCCACAACCAAAAATTAAAGAAGCTGCCGACAAGGCCAACGCTGAGGCCAGCAAGGCCAAGGATGAGGCCAAAAAAGCTGCTGCCAATGCCGTGGACAAAGTCAAGGAAGCTGCTGCTGCCACTGGCGAGGCCGCAAAAAAATCTGCCGAAGTCGTGAAGGAGGAGGCGGGCAAGGCTGCTGAGAAGACCAAAGACGCTGCAGACAAAGCGGTTGAGGCCAGTAAAGAAGCGCTGAAGGATGCCACCAAGGCCGCAGAGGATACCTTGAAAAAAATCGAGGCAGCTCCAACGCCGCCAGCACCCGAGCCAGCTCCAGCTCCGGCTCCCGCGCCAACTCCCGCGCCAACTCCCGCCCCTGAACTGTAGCCGTTTATTTGTAACAAAGGCATCTTGCCCTTGCTATGAATCATTGAATATTATCCAACTACTCAAACCGCGTCAGCACCTTGTTGCTGACGCGTTTTTTTTGTGATTCCCAGACCATGCCGACTTGTTGATTCACGGCATTCCCTGCGCGAGTCTCCGTAATGTCATTTGTTCACAAGAAAAGCCTCGGCCAGAATTTCCTGCTCGATGAAAGCATCTCGCGCTGGATCGCTGATCAAATCCGTCCCGATGGTGCGCCCCTGGTCATCGAGATCGGACCGGGGCAGGGGGCTTTGACGAAATATCTCGTGGGGCGTTGCGCGAAACTGCTGCTCATCGAGAAGGATAATTTTCTCGCCGACAACTTGCGAGTTCAGTTTACCAGACGCGCCGATGTGGAGGTCTGGCATGGTGACGCCACCGGTTATGATCTGCGCCCGCTCTTCAGTTATGGAGGACTGAAGGTCATTGGCAATCTTCCCTACTCGATGGGGCAGCCCATCTTGCGCCGCTTTCTGGCTTCGCCCACGCCGGTGAATGAGGCGGTGTTCATGTTGCAAAAAGAAGTCTGCGACCGGCTCGCCGCGCATTGCGGGCAGGAAGGCTACGGGGCGCTCAGCCTGCTGGTGCAGCAGCACTGGAATGTCGAAGTGTTGCGCATCGTGCCGCCGGAGGCGTTCAAGCCAAGACCGAGGGTTGATTCTGCCGTGGTGCGCCTCACACTGCGCCTGGCGGGTTCGCTGCCGGTGTTTGATCGCAAGCTCTTTGACCGTCTGGTGCGGATGGCGTTTTCCCAAAGGCGCAAGCAATTGAAAAACGTCCTGACTCCACCGCCCGGCGGATGGGAGCCGTTGATCGCTGTGCTGGGCAAATCAATCATGCTGCGTGCCGAGGAGCTTTCGCTGGCCGAATGGGTGCAGCTCGTGCGACACTATGAGGGAAGGCATGACGAAGATCGCGGACAGAAGGCCAGCGAGATGTTTGATGTCGTGAACGAACGCAATGAAGTCACCGGCCAGGCACCACGCGGAGAAGTCCATGCCAAAAAAATCCTGCACCGCGCCGTGCATATTTTTGTCTTCAACAAACATGGCGAGATCTGGTTGCAACAGCGTTCCCATTTGAAGGACGTGCATCCGCAGGCTTGGGACTCCAGCGCGGCAGGTCATCTGGATGCAGGTGAAGATTACGCGACAGCCGCCGTGCGGGAATTGAAGGAAGAACTCGGCATCGAGGCGGAGACGCAATGCATCGCGAAAATTCCCGCCACGGAAAATACCGGGTGGGAGTTTGTTGAACTCCATCGCGCGCAGCACAACGGCCCCATGAATTTTGCGCCTGATGAAATCGCGTGTGGCGCGTTCTTCAAGCCGGATCAGATCGCCGCATGGATCGCCGCGAGACCGCAGGACTTCGCCACCGGATTCATTGAGTGTTTCCGTGCGTGGGAGTTGATGTCTCATTCGTAAAGGATTGAGCGGCGTTTGACCCAACGGCTTGTCGGCAGTATGTATTCGTTTTATGTGCGGCATCATCGGATACATCGGCAAACGGCAGGCGAGTCCCATTCTTCTGGATGGATTGCGGCGTCTGGAATATCGCGGCTACGACTCTTCGGGGATGGCTTTGCAAAATGCCGGGAAGCTCGTTGTGCTCCGTCGCGCGGGACGCATTGAAAATCTGCGCCAGCTGGTGGCCGAGCGTCAGCCCCAGGGAGATGTCGGCATCAGTCACACCCGTTGGGCCACGCATGGAGCGCCCACTGATGAGAATGCGCATCCGCATCGCGACCAGTCGGGCAATCTCGCGCTGGTGCACAACGGAGTGATCGAAAATTATGTCACGCTGCGCGAGCGCCTGGTGGGCGAGGGGCATACATTCACTTCCGAGACTGACACTGAAGTGCTGGCTCATCTGATCGGATCGTTTTATGATTCATCCACGGAGAAGGATCCGGTTCAGCGTCTGGTGTCTGCGGTGCAAAGTGCATTATCCAAAGTCAAAGGAACCTACGGTATCGCGGTCATGCATGTGGATGCGCCGGATGTGATCATCGGCGCGCGCCTCGGCAGTCCGCTGGTGATTGGCCTGGGGCAAGGGGAGAATTATCTGGCCAGCGATGTCTCCGCCATCGTCGCCCACACCCGGGATGTGATTTATCTGAATGACTACGACATTGTCACCTTGCGGCGTGACACCTACGAGGTGAAGTCGCTCGAAGGCGGTCCCGCCAATGTGCAGGTCAGCCGGGTTGATTTCAGCGAGGAAGAAGCAGAGAAGGGCGACTTTGAGCACTACATGCTCAAGGAAATCTACGAGCAGCCAACCTCCCTGCGCAACACCATGCGCGGGCGTCTTTCACGCGAGGAAGCGACGGCGGTATTCGGCGGGCTTCAGATGTCGCAGTCCGATCTTCTGCATGTTCAACGCATCATCTTCAGCGGCTGCGGCACGGCGCATCACGCCTGCATGGTCGGGGAGTATCTGATGGAGTCTCTGGCGCGCATCCCCACGGAGGTGGAGTTCGCCAGCGAGTTCCGCTACCGCAACGTGCCAACCGACAGGAACACGCTGCAATTCGTCATCAGCCAGAGTGGGGAGACAATCGATACCCTGGCCGCCCTTCGTGAGGGCAAGCGCAAGGGCATGAAGGTGCTCGGCATCGTCAACAATGTTTCCAGCACCATCGCCCGTGAAACCAATGGCGGCGTTTACATCCATGCCGGGCCGGAGATTGGCGTGGCGGCGACCAAGAGCTTCACCTCCCAAGTGGCGGTGCTTACTTTGCTCGGTTTGCTTTTTGGCCGCATCCATCATCTCTCCACGACGGACGGTCTGGAGATGATCGATGAACTGGAGGCCATTCCCGACAAGATCAACGCGATCCTTCAGCAGGCCGGGCGCATCCGCGAGATCGCAAACAAATATGCCCACGTTGAG
>JAYVZW010000366.1:0-12188 GCA_043783015.1 Verrucomicrobiota bacterium | reverse complement strand
CGGTCCCATCAAGGCGGCGACTTTGAATTTTCCTGCCATCGATGATCAGATCCAGGCCGATGGTGGGCACTACGGACGGATGCCCCTGAAGAACGCGTCGCGCCAGCCCGGTGCCGCGATCCAGGACGATGATTGCGGCATCGGCGCCGCTGGCTTGATCGGTGACATAGATAAACGGATGATCGATTTCGACAGCCAGGTCATTGAGATTCGATCCAGGAAGCACAGCGGGCTGCGAGAGATTAAGGAGGCGATGAAGCTTCTTATGCCCTGCGTCCCAAGCAATAATTTTTGGCGACACCTCGCCGCGATGACCGCTGTCGAGCATCCAGATCACGCCATCCTTGTCCGTCTGCATGCCTTGCACCGCGTCCAGGGTGAGTGGCTCGCCTTCCGCCGCCTGGCTGATTGCTTCTGTCGGAAAGGGTTTGGATTCTCCTTTTTTTGTCACCTCAATGACGCGGTTCTGCGGCTTTTCATCGAAGCTGACACTGATGATGAAATTACCGCCGGGAGCGACGGTCATGCCCGCCGGGGCCAGGGGAAGCTGGAACACAGCTTCAACCTGCGGCTCCGTGTCACGAGCCGGTGCGGGCATGGATCCCAGCCCCGCCCAGACTAGCAGTGCGCTGAAGTGAAGATGCCTCCAATTTTGCCGCATCAAAAAAAACATGTCGGAAAGTGGCGTCATTGACAAGCCGCTGATGGGGTCTTGTTGAAAAGTTTCAGCGACCAGCCGGAAACAGTATCACCAGTTCTTGAGCCACGGGGCGGTCTTGGTGCCGTCCTGTTTGATGGCTTTGGTGTAGATGCTGGCATCCATGGTCGTGGACTGGGCAATGGACCAGAGGTCATAGGTGACGTTGATGGCATCGGTTCCGCCGCCCTTTTCATAAAGGAATGGATGTCCGAAGCCGTCGGTGAGCATGAACTGGTTGGTGCTGGTGACGAAGGTGGCGTTGAGTTTGGATTTCCAAATGCCGTTGTTGTCCTTGATGGGCACCATGTCGCCATTGATGACGTTAGGGCGCTCGGTGTCATCAATGATGCCGTCGGAAGCCTTGGTCACGGTGCCGGTTGCCAGCTTGATCTGGTCGGAGCCGTCGCCCGTGATGGCTTGATAAAGCATCATGGAGCCGCCAATGCGCATGTTACCGGAGCCGCCCTGCGTGGTGGGATTGAGGGGTTCGGGATACTCGCCGAATTTTTCTTTATATTGCTCCAGGGACGCGCTGAGGGCACTGAGGGTGGCTATCGTGCGGTTCCTGTAGGATGCCTGCATGGCGTATTGGAATCCACCAAAACTGAGCGCAGCCAGCAGGGCGATGATGGCCATGACGACGAGTAACTCGATGAGCGTGAAAGCCGGTGACTGCGCCCGCCGCGCGGACGGGTTGAGATGATATTTCATAAGATGGAGAATTGGGGGGTGATCCGCATTATTTCGCGTCGCTGACGCCCTGAATGATCTTGATGAGAGGAAGGAAGAGGGCCATGACGATGACTCCGACGACAACGGCGAGAACGACGATCATGAGGGGTTCGAGCATGGAGGTCAAGGCGGAGACGGCGTTGTCCACTTCGTCTTCATAAACGTCGGCCACCTTCAATAGCATCTCGGGAAGCTGGCCGGTTTCCTCGCCGACGTCCACCATGCTGACGACCATGGGCGGGAAGACCTTGCTGGCGTCGAGCGGGGCGACCATGCTTTCACCTTCTTTCACCGCATCATGAACCTTGCCGATGGCGTCGGATATGATGATGTTGCCCGCGGTTTCCCGCGTGATGTTAAGAGCCTGAAGAATGGGCACACCGCTGGTGACGAGGGTGCCGAGCGTGCGGGTGAAACGGGCGATGGCGCTCTTGCGCTGCACGTCGCCAAACAGCGGAATTTTCAGCTTCATGCTGTCGATAAATTTTCTGCCGCCCTTGCTGGCCTTGAGGACCTGCCAGCCGACGATGATGGCGATAATCATGCCCGCGATGAGGAGCAGGTTGTCCTGCATGAAGCGGCTGAAGCCCATGACGAACTTGGTGAGGTCAGGCAGGTCATTTCTTCCGCCGGGGAGCATGTCATCGAAGATTTTTTCAAACTTGGGCACGATGACCGTCATGAGGAAGACCATGATGGCGCTGGCAATGAACATGACGATGATGGGATAGACCATCGCGGCCACGATCTTGTTCTTGAGCTTCTGGGCCTTTTCCTGGTATTCAGCGAGACGGTTGAGGACGAGTTCCAAAACACCGCCAAGCTCGCCAGCCTTGACCATGTTGACGTAAAGCTTGTTAAAGATTTTTGGGAATTGCTGGAGACTTTCGGAAAAGGTGCTGCCGGTCTGCACGGATTCGGCGAGCGTGTTGATACTCTTCTTCATGATCGGGTGCGGCTCCTGCCTGCCAAGCACGGTCAAACCACGCAGCAAAGGCAACCCGGAGTCGATCAGCGTGGCAAGCTGCCGGGTGAAAAGCATCAATACCTTGCTCTTAACTTTTGCGCCGCCGCTGGAACCGCCGCTGGAACCCACCTTGGATTTTCCCTTGGTTCCGGTGCTGCGGGAGGCGCGCTTGATCTTGGAAAGATCGCCCTTGCCTTCTTCCACCACCTGCGTGGGATAGAGCTGGTTGCGACGAAGCTGTCCGACGGCATCGGCTTCATTCGGGGCCTCGATGACTCCGGCGGTTTCCTGGCCGTTTTGATCAAGGGCTGTGTAGTGAAATTTAGACATGGAGTGATGGGGTGTAGGTCTCGGCGTTCGTTGATTTCAGGGAAAGCTTACCGTTTCCGGCGCTGATTTGTCCACTGAGAAAATTGAAGGATTGGAAATGGGCAGTCGGCTCAGGTGTATTTGAGAACTTCCTCAATAGTGGTTTCACCGTCATAAATGTTCCTCAACCCGTCATCTCGGAGCGTGACCATGCCCAGCTCGATTGCCTTCTGCCGGATGGCGAGTGTGGGCGCTCTCTGGGTGATAAGATCGCGAATGGGATCGCTGATATCGAGCAGTTCGTAGATGCCTTTGCGACCTTTGTAGCCGCTGTTGGCGCAGGAAGGACATCCGGCTCCCGTGGAGAATTTTTTGGTGCCGATGTCACTCTGGGACAGGTTTAACTGGCTGAGCACGACGGGATTGGGATCGTATGTCGTGCGGCATTCCTTGCAGATGGTGCGCAGGAGTCGCTGGGCCAGGATGCCCTCCAAAGTGGCGGCCACCAGGAACGGCTCCACGCCCATGTCAATCAACCGCGTCACCGCGCCTGCGGAATCGTTCGTGTGCAGCGTGCTCAGCACCAAGTGACCCGTCAATGATGCCTGGATGGCGATCTGCGCCGTTTCCTTGTCGCGCATTTCCCCGACCATGATGCGGTCCGGGTCCTGACGCAAAAAGGAGCGCAGTGCGCGGGCGAAGGTGAGGCCGACGGCCTCGTTCACCGGCACCTGCATGATGCCCTCGATTTCATATTCGACCGGGTCTTCAGCAGTGATGAGCTTGGAGTCGATGGTGTTGATCTCCTTGAGCGCGGCGTAGAGCGTGGTGGTCTTTCCGGCTCCGGTGGGTCCGGTGACAATGAAAATGCCGTTGGGCTTGTGAATCGCTTCCTGGATGTAGTCGAAGAGAAACTTCGGCAAACCCAGAGATGAAAGCTGGAGATTGATCGAGGAGCGGTCCAGCACGCGGAGAACCACGCTCTCTCCATACTGCGTGGGCAGGGTGGAAACACGCATGTCCACCGGCTTGCCGTCCACCACGGTCATGATGCGGCCATCCTGCGGCAGACGGCGCTCGGCGATGTTCATGTTCGACATGACCTTGATGCGCGAGATGATCGAATTGGCCAGATGCACCGGTGGTGGCGCCATTTCATAAAGCGCTCCGTCCACGCGATAGCGAATTTTGAACTCGTGTTCGAATGGCTCAAAGTGAATGTCGCTGGCCTTTTCCTTGATCGCCTGTTTGAGGACGATGTCCACGAAGCGCACGATGGGCGCGCTGTTGGCTTCCGCCTCCAGCCCTCCCTTTTCCAGCCCGCCCTTGCCGGACACTCCGAGCTGCTTGAAGATGTCCTGGATGCTGTCCGTTCCCGTGCCGTAGTGACGATCAATGAGCGCCTGCACTTCCTCCTGCCTGCCGACGACAGGGACAATGTTCATGCCCAATCCGAAGCGCAAATCCTCGATGATCTGCGGATTGAGCGGATCAGTCAACGCGACGTGCAACCCGTCGGACGCCAACTGGACGGGAAACGCGCCGCAGAGTCGGGCCATGCCGGCGGGAATCGCCTGAAGGACATCCAGTGGCGGCTCGAAGGTGGCCAGATCGTAATACTCCGCGCCAATCTCATCGGCCACCATGGCCCAAAATTCATCCTGAGTGCGGAAGATTCCGTATTCCACCGACAATTCCACAATGTCTCTGCCGGACGTCGTGACATCATGCATCAGGTCATCGGCCTGGCCTTCGTCGAGAAGACCGCGATGCTTGAGCGTATCGACCACTGCTAGCGCTTCCATATGATTGTGTTTGGAAAGTTATTGAGGTTGGGTTGCTGGCTTTAGTTGGCATCCGACATCGTGGACTCCACGACTTCTTCGGCGGTGGTCGCGCCGGCGAGCACCTTGCGGATGCCGTCTTCACGCAGGGTTCTCATGCCCAGTTCACGGGCGCGGCGACGCAGGGCAGGGCCTTGAATCTGCTGGTTGATCATGCCGCGCACCTCGTCGTCGATCTTGAAGATTTCCACGAGGCTCATGCGTCCGCGATATCCGGTGTGCCGGCACTTCGGGCAACCCTCGGGCACCATGATGGTGGCCCCGTAAATTTGTGTTGGATCGAGACTCAGCGAGCGGATTTCCTTTTCCGACAAGACGCCCGGTTTCCGGCACTCCATGCAGAGCTTGCGCACCAAACGCTGGGCCTCGATGGCACGAATGGAGGAGGCGATGAGGAAGGGCTTGATGCCGATGTCCATCAATCGGGACACGGCGCTGGGCGCGTCATTCGTGTGCAAGGTGCTGAAGACAAGGTGGCCGGTCAGCGAGGCGTTGATGGCGATGCTCGCCGTTTCCATATCGCGAATTTCCCCGATCATGATGATGTTCGGCGCCTGACGCAACATGGAGCGCAGCGCGGCGGCGAAGGTCATGCCGATGTCTTCCTTGACCATGACCTGATTGATGCCGGGCAACTCGTATTCCACCGGGTCTTCCACGGTGATGATCTTGCGGTCGGGCCGGTTGATGAAGTTCAAGCAGGCATAAAGTGTGGTCGTCTTTCCGGAACCGGTCGGGCCGGTGACAAGGATGATGCCATCGGGCAGCGTAATCAGTTTTTCAAATTCCTCCTGGTCGTCCGAGAAGAATCCGAGGTCGGCCAGTCCCAGCCGCAGCGATGATTTGTCCAGAATACGCATGACGACGCTTTCGCCGTTGCTGGTGGGGATGATGCTGACGCGCAGATCGAGTTCCTTGTCCTGATACTTCATCTGGATACGCCCGTCCTGCGGCACCCGTTTTTCATCAATGCTCATGCTGCCCGTCATGATCTTGATGCGGGCGATGATCGAGGAGTGAAGTTTTTTCGGGTGATGCTCGATGTCATGCAGCACGCCGTCCACGCGGTAGCGCACGCGCATGTCGCGCTCCATCGGCTCGATGTGAATGTCACTCGCCCGGGTCTTGAACGCTTCCATCAATGAGTTCGTCACCAGCCGGATGATCGGCGCATCCGAATCCTTGGCTCCGACTTCCACGCCCTTGATGACCGTATCGGCCATCTCTCCATCATTGCCATAGATCGCGGTGGTGATAGCCCGGATCGCACCCGGAGTGCTGCAAACGATGTCAATATCCGTGTGCAGCGCGTGAGGCAGGGCATCGAGCGTTTCAAAATTATTCGGATCGGTGATGGCCACCTGCAAGCGCCCGCGTTCATAGCCCAGCGGAACCACCTTGTAGCGTCGCGCCACATCCTCGGGCACGATGTTCTTCATGTCCGCCGTGGGAGTAAATCCCGCCAGGTCCATGAACTCCATGCCGGAGTTCACCGCCATGGTGCGGGCCACCTCATCCTCGCTCACGACACCCGACTTGATGAGGCTGTCCATGAGCGTTTCGCCGGACTTCATGGTGGTCTTGGCGTGTTGCAGGTCGCGCTCAGACACATGCCCGTTTTCCTGGAGCAGTTGGAGCAGATAGTCTTGATTGGAATACATGGAAGAAAGCCGGGTGCTGTAGGATGAAAATGATTTTGCCGCCGTGGCAAGATGTTCAGGTTATCAAGAACTGGAGAAAACTGTCAATACCGCTCTTACATTTTGAAGATAGTTTGAGATTTCCACCGCGCCAGCAACGTTTGTGAAGAACGCCAAAAAACATATTCCCCCATGAACAATTTACGCATCACCCCCGCTCTCGCGACGCCGGCCATCATCGGCTTGCTCATGTTTTTCTCCACTGCGGCCCGCGCCCATGACGCCGGTCAGCAGATGATGGACACCGCGAAAGCCCTGATCACCACGCTTTCGCCGGAGCAAAAGGACAAGCTCTCTTTCCCCTTTGACGCCCCGGAGCGCGAGAACTGGCACTTCATCCCTCGCGAACGCAAAGGACTCGCCATCCGGGAAATGACATCGGAACAGCACCTGCTCGCCCACGCCCTGCTCAGCACCGGCCTCAGCCAACGCGGCTATTTTAAGGCCACCACCATCATGAGCCTTGAAGAAATTCTCTATCACATGGAGAGCACCGGCGATGAATCCAAGCGCACCGGCGATGAATCCAAGCGCGCCGTCACCCGCGAGAAGCGCGACCCGGAGAAATATTTTGTCAGCATCTTCGGCCAGCCCGCCCTCACCGGCCTTTGGGCCTGGCGCGTCGAGGGCCATCATTTCTCGCTCAACATCACCGTCAAAGACGGAGCGCTCTTCCGCGCGACGCCCAGCTTCTTCGGCACCAATCCCGGCGAGGTCCGCGCCGGCCAGCGCACCGGAACCCGCGTGCTCGGCACCGAGGAAGACCTGGGCCGCAAACTCGCCGTCTCGCTCAGCGATGACCTTTGGAAGAAGACCCTCGTCGCAACCACCGCGCCCAAGGAAATGATCACCGAGGCCAAACACCACGTCGATCCCCTCAGCCCCGAGGGCATCAGCGACGCCGACTTGAACCCCGAACAAAAAGAAACGCTCCACCAGCTCATCCGTGAATTCCTCTTCCGCATCCGCCCCGAGATCGCCGAGGAAAGCTGGAAACAAATTCTCAGCAGCGGCCCGGTTCACTTCGCCTGGGCCGGTGACCGCTTGAAAGGCAAGCCTCATTACTACCGCGTGCAGGGAAAAACTTTCCTCCTCGAATACGACAACACCCAGAACGACGCCAACCACGTCCACAGCGTCTGGCGCGATTTCCACGGCGACTTCGGCGCGGATTTGTTGCAGGGGCATTTGCAAAGCGACCACAAGTAGAAGCAATCCTCTCTATTGGCCTGGTCCGCCCAAGGAACGACGGCACTCCTGCCGCCGCACCCAATCCTTTCCGGTGATGTGACGGCAGGAGTGCCGTCATTCCTTGATATCAGAAGTTCATAGACGACCACGCTAACCGGTGCGCTAGGCACGTATTCCCGGCGTCGTTTAGGGCGGTGATCTGGCTTTGCACGGTGGTGCCGTTGGGCAGGCCAGTCAGCGGCTTTTTTCCTTCAAAGGCGCTTCCTTGGGTTTTTCTACTGCGGGCTTTGCGGCATCGTCGCCGGTCTCGATGCTAAGGAAGTCATAGTCCTGGCCTTCCATGATCTGGTAAGGAAAGCCTGTCGTCTTGTTGCCAGTTGGCTTTCCCTCGGTGAGGTGCTGAATTATAAAATAGTAACTGCTTAAATGAGCAGGGGTGTGCCTCAAGTCATCAGTAGACATGGGACGCGTAAAAATATCCGATCTCCCATCCGGGGACTTCATCGCAACATCCTTTTCCAACTGGATGGTAAAGGTTCCAGAGAAGCCGCGCTTTAATTGTCTGTGTGCCCAAATACAGAGTATTTTTCACGTGTTGTTGGAGATGGCAATTTTTAGGTTCTTCGAGAAAACCTCGACGCAAGCGTCCACAGCCGCCTCGTTCAAGCCTTGGATTGTGCGACGGCTCCCAGCTTGAGCACTATTTTGCCAGTCCCGGTGGTGGACAGCGACCTCCGTTTCTCTTTCGCGGTCTTTTCCGCGATTTGGTAGGCTGGATAAATTTCCCTCTGCCCCTCGGGATCAATTGACAGATACCCGAACAAGTCCGCCACGGTTTGCGGCTCATAGTCCTCCAAAAGCCGCTCGAATAATTCGGATGGGATGGTAACAGATGAATCACCGAGTTTGGCATCCGCATGTTTTGACTTGGAGGCATTCTTTTCCAATTTTCCGCCAGCCATGGTGCTTCCCGGTATAGAAAAAATGAGCAGCGCGACTAACAACAATTCTGTAAAGGCGTGTAAGTCACGATTGCCACGTTTTTCGAGCAGCACGTGAATCGTTATGCCATTTTCATCTTTAAAACTGATGAGATGGGGTTTATATAAGAGACTTGGTTCTGTCGGTTTAAACGCATCAACCAATAAGCGGGTTTCCCCAACAAGCGAGCCAAATGCTTAACACGGCATTTGAGCACATCACACCTATTGAGTCCGCATTGGAGTTATTTCCCCCGCAGCAACTTCTTGTATTCCTCGAACGGCTCCGGCGTGAGCTTCAACCTGGCCTCCGCGCCATCATTGAAGCCCTTGAACAACTCCCGCAGCTTTTCCTCAGGCAAATCCAAGAACCACGCCGCAGGCGCGCTCTGTGGATTCCCGTGCCAGTCCAGGGTGTAGATAAACAAACGCTGGCGCGTGCGCACCGTCTGGCCTTTGGCCGTGAGCACGCCGTCTGACTTGCGAATGTGCAGCGTTTCAAAGTCGCTGTATTTCTCACCCGGCTTGGGTTTCGGATCGTTCTCGTGCGGCAAGGGATTGAATGGATTCCACTCCGGCGAATTTTCCGCCTCCCTCAGGCTGAGCCGCAGATCACCGGCCTCGATATTCTGCGCCGAGCCGAAATCACGCTTCTTGAGAATGCAGATGACCTTTATCTTGTCATTGTTTTTCGGATCGGTCTTGTCCGAACGATAACCGACAAAATAATACCATCCGCCCACATGAAACTGCTCCGCCTCATCCTCATCGCCGAGCAGCGGCGAGAACATCGAATGTCCGAAACGCGCCTGCATCTCCGTCCGCGTGCTCCCCAGCAAATCCTGCGCGGCGATACTGCCTGCAGAAATCAGTCCAGTTACAGCAAGACTGAACCAGAAGACAAAAATGGCTGCGTGATTTCTCATAGGACAAAAATATCAATCCGCACCAGCGTTGTCAAAACTTATGAGGCAACAGGCTCGGGCTTTATCGGCTCGCATGTCACCTTGCCTTGTGCTAAAAGAATGCCCTCCAACTTCCATGACTGCGTTCGACCAGCTCAAACTTGATTTACAAAAACAGCCGCTCCACTGGCTCGTCACCGGAGGCGCGGGCTTTATCGGCTCGCATGTCGTGGAACAATTGCTCGCTATGGGCCAGCGCGTGCGCGTGCTCGACAATCTCTCGGCCGGTAAGACTGCCAATTTGTTTACCGAAGCCGAATGGATGCAAGGCGACATTGTGGATGCCGCGGTCTGTCAGCGTGCGGTTGCGGGCATGGATCGCATCATTCATCTCGCGGCCCTGGGCAGCGTGCCGCTTTCACTGGAAAAGCCGGAACTCTGCCATGCCAGCAATGTCACGGGCGCGCTCAATGTTTTCCTGGCCGCAAACGCTGCGGGCGTGAAGCGCGTGGCCTACGCCAGCAGCAGTGCAGTCTATGGCGATGACACGCTGCCCATGAAGCGCGAGGACTCCATTGGGCGCTGCCTATCGCCCTACGCCGCCAGCAAGCGCATCAATGAAATCTACGCGCAGACTTGGAGCGAATGTTACGGACTCGAAACCGTGGGGCTGCGTTTCTTCAATGTCTTTGGGCCTCGCCAAGACCCCAAGGGAGCCTATGCCGCCGTGATCCCGCAATGGATCGCCGCGATGAAAGCCGGGCGAGATGTCTTCATCAATGGCGACGGGGAAAACACACGCGACTTCTGCTTTGTCCGCGATGTGGTGCAGGCCTTGCTGCTCTCGTCCACGACGGGCAATGACACGGCGTTTGGCGATGTCTTCAATGTCGGCCCCGGTCGCGGCACCAGCCTGAACGAACTCTTCAATACTCTGCGAGCGCTGATCGGCGATCAGGTGCCTGCCGCCATCTATCGAGACTTCCGCCCCGGAGACATCCGTCACTCGTGTGCCGATGCCTCCAAGATACAGCGCGTCCTCGGATTCGCTTCGCAACACACCGTGATGGACGGATTGCGCGAAACTGTTGCCGCATTTTGACTTAACCCATAACTCATAACCCCAAGGAAACGCTGAACAAAGAGTAGAAGCGACGCCCTCGTCGCTTTATTGTTTGGGAAAGCGGCGAGGCGCCGCTTCTACTTCCGAATAAATCAGTGTTTACCTAACCAATCGCGATGAACAGCATGACAGGCTTTGGCCGCGGCGAAGCGGTTTCCGATGGTGTTCTCTGGCGCGCCGAGATCAGCTCGGTAAATCGCAAGCAGCTTGAGATCGTCATTCATCTGCCGCGCGAAATCGCAGACTTGGAGACTGCCTTGCGCAACAAGCTCGCCGCCAAGCTTTCCCGTGGACGCGTGCAGGTCAGCATCACCTCCGATCATGGATCAGCCGGTGATGCGGTGCTGCGCGTGGATGAATCCCTGGCTCGACAGTATGCCGCGCAGGTGGAGCGGCTATCCGCGCAACTCGGATTGACTTCAGCCGCGTCCGACATCATACGCTGGCCGGGAGTCTTCACTCTGGAACAAGGCGAACGCAGCACTGAGAAATCACAACCCATCATCGAACAGGCAGTGGACGCGGCCATTACCCAACTGCTCGCGATGCGGCAAACCGAGGGCGCGAATTTGAAGACTGATATGTCACGCCGGCTCGATGCCCTGGCCGCGATGCTCAAGACTGCGCAGGACATGTCCCCTAAAATCACCACGCGTCATCGCGATGCTCTGCGTCAACGGCTGGCCGACGCCGGAACGCCATTGCCGCTCGATGATGAACGGCTCGTGAAGGAGATTGCCTTGTTCGCCGATCGCTGTGACATCAGCGAGGAAGTCACTCGCGCGGAGAGTCACATCCAGCAGTTTCACGCTTACATGAACGGCGCGGAACCGGCGGGTCGCGCGCTGGATTTTCTCTCACAGGAACTGTTCCGCGAATTCAATACCATGGGCAGCAAGGCCAATGACGCCGCACTGGCCCAGACAGTCGTGCAAGCGAAAACGGAGCTGGAAAAAATCCGCGAGCAGGTTCAGAATATTGAATAAAATCGTCTGGTTTAGCGGATCGCGAACCGCAAGTCACGGCCTGGGAGCCCGTGCTTGCGCTCCTGAAAAAAAACTTGGCGCTCCGAACCACAGCGTTATACTCGCTTTCGATGGAAGAAGGCATTCATGCACCCGAGCATACCGCATCCGCACCCGAGACGGGGCGTCCATGCCCGCCCCAGTCCGTCACCGGCAAAAGTGATTTCCTATCAGTCTGGAAGCCGCGCCTTTGGAAGCTTTCAAAATACGGCATGCTAGGCGTGCTGGCGGTGATCGTCAGGGTGGCGATGTTTTATTTTTTCTCCCGCTGGTGGCCCTCGGACGAGCGGCTTCATGACTTTAGCGACACCCAGCGCGCCTGGAATCATTTCATCGCGAACGCTCAAGCGTTCTTTTTCAGCAACCTTGTGGCTTATGTGGGCAATGCCCTGTGGGTTTTTGAGGGAGGAAGACACACGCGACGCCGGGAATTTGTCTATTTCACCATGGTGTCTCTCATCGGCTGGGGGATCGGCAGTTTGTTCGGGCCGGGAATGATCGCGCTATTCGGCATCAGTGCCAGGCTGGGCCTGTTCAATGTCATCGCCGTTTCCCTTGTTGTGAATTATTGGGGACGTCGTCATCTCGTGTTCCTTCGTTAAGGGCGTAATCAAGGTCGTGCAGGGATTTGCGAAAATGATAAATCGAATTGCCCGAAGCTTTTGGTTTGTCCCTGCGCTCATGGTGACGCTGGCTGCGGCGCTTTTCACGG
>JAYVZW010000365.1:0-4084 GCA_043783015.1 Verrucomicrobiota bacterium | reverse complement strand
CACTGCGCGCGGTGAGTCCGCCCACGAAATCGGCGTGATGCATCCAAGTCTGAACCACGGCCGGTTTTTCCTTGCGGATGATTTCGTGAAGCGACCGGAACAGCGCGGGGCGCAACAGGGCGTTGGAGTCCAGATCGTAAAACGCATCTGCCGTCTCGCGCACCTTTTCAGCCTGAGAGCCGCGCGTGTTCGTGCTGACGGCGACGACCACATTTCTCCACGGGCCTCCGCTCATCTCCTTGACGAGATTGCACAGCATCATCTCCGCGCCTCCACCGCCCACGCTGGGCGTGAAGTGCAGGACGGTGCGAGTTTTATGTTCGGCGGTGATCATGTTAAGCTGAAACACGGGAGGATTTGAAACGTTCGAGCCACACTTGGAACATGAGGATGTTCCAGACGGGATATTGCAAAGCCGCGCCATCGAGGAAGCGCCGCCACACGGAGCGGATCGGCGCGCTGATGAGATAGCCGTCGCGATTGATCCGCGACTCGGAGAGCAAGTCTTCCGCCCAGTCGCGCAAAGGGCCGCGCATCCAGGTATCGAGCGGCAGAAGGAATCCCTGCTTGGGTCGTTCAAACCATTCGCGCGGAATGTGACGGTCAAGGACACGTCGCAGAATCTGCTTGCCCTGACCATTGCGGATTTTCCATTCAAGAGGAAGTCTCCAGGAGAACTCCACCAGCTCATGATCCAGCATCGGCTCGCGCGCCTCGAGTCCCACGGCCATGCTGGCGCGATCCAGTTTCACCAGCAAATCATCGGGAAGATGGCCGCCTTGTTCCTGAAGCATCATCGTTTCCTCAAAGGAAAATCCTTCTGGCGAAGGATGATACTGTTCACGTCCGTCTGACGTCTCCATTCCGGCTACGATGGAACTCGACTGCGGCCAGAACGAACGCATCGCGATATAGAAATCCTGCTGAGTGCGCGAGCAAAGTGCAGCGGCTAATTTTTGCGTCTTGGCTCCGACATCGCGCATTTGTTTTGATTGTGGCAGCGCGTTGTTGGCGAACTCAATCAAACGACCCGGAGTCATGGAGAGAGCCGCGCCCAAGGCACGGCGCGCAGGAAAGGGAAGGCGCGAGATTTTCTTCCACAAGCCGGACATGCGGATGTAGCGATCGTAACCGCCGAAGAGTTCATCCCCGCCATCGCCGCTGAGCGAGACTTTGACGTGCCGTTGCGCCAGCTTGCTGACGAGCAGGGTGGGAATTTGCGAGGGGTCGGCAAACGGTTCCTGGAAAACATCGCCCATCTGCGGAATGGCATCGCGTATTTCCTTGGCGGATGGAATCCATTCATGATGTTCGCAGCCGAGGTGTTTCGCAATGCGTCGGGCCATGTCCGATTCATCGTAGTCGGCATCGGCGCTACCGATTGTAAAAGTCTTCACTGGCTGGCTGCTGACCTGGCGCATGATGGAAACCACCGTCGCGGAGTCCACGCCGCCGGAGAGGAAAGCACCTACGGGAACATCAGAGACCAGCCGGCGTTGAACTGACTTCTTGAGCAGCATTTCGAGTTCGTTGACGGCTTCGGTTTCACTGCCGATAAAGCCTTCTTTCTTCGAGCGTTCCGCCACCTCACGCAATGACCAGTAGGTTCCCGTTGTGGAGCACAAGCCTCCTTTCGTATCGCGATCAAACTTCATCCATGTGCCCGGCGCGAGCTTGCGCACGCCTTCGAGAATCGAGGTTGGTTCGGGGACGGCATTGAATTGGGTGTAGGCCGCGAGACTCTGCCGGTCCACGCGGGAATCGAACGCGGGGTGCGCGGCTATGGCGCTGATGTCGGATCCGAACAATACTGTTTTGTGCGTTGTCGCATAATAAAGCGGCTTCACGCCCATGCGGTCGCGCACCAGAGCCAGGCTCCTCTCGGCGCGATCCCACAGGGCAAAGGCAAACATGCCCGCGCAGCGTTTCAGGGTCGCATCCAGTCCCCAGGCGGCGATGGCTTCGACCAGGGTTTCGGTATCCGAATGACCTCGAAAAGTCTGTCCTGCCGCGGCGAGATCTTTTCGTGATTCGGCATAGTTGTAGATTTCGCCATTGAACGCAATGACAAAGCGACCGCTGGAGGAAATCATCGGCTGCTGCCCCGCTTCCGTGAGATCGAGGATGGCCAGGCGACGGTGGCAGAGGCCGATGTCCGTTGATTCATCAAACCAAAATCCTTCGCCGTCCGGCCCGCGATGCGCGAGTCTGCGCGCCATGCGTGAGAGCGCGTCGCGATGCGAGTCGGCGGCGTTTTGGAATCCGAAATGTCCGGCGAAGCCACACATAGTGATGCTCAAGCCGCGAAGGCTTGCCTCCATCCTTTAAGGGTTTCAAAGCTGCCGGAAACGGTCGCCTCAGTTTCAGGCACCGACTCTGGCGCGCCGTAGCGGGGCAGGGTGAAGAGATTACCGCCGGACTTGGCAAAGCCGGGTGACATTGTGACTGCGGCATGGAATCCGGCTTCGTCGAGCAATGTTGCCGTTTCCGCATGATAATCGCCGGGCTGGCCGTTGGGATAAGCGAAGAGTGTTGGCTGCACACCTAGCTCGCGGTGGATGCGGTCGCGTGATTGATTAATTTCAAATCGCGCGGTATCCGCAGTGCAACGTCCGAGAATCAGATGACGGTGAGTGTGCGCCCCGAAGTCGATGAGACCGCTGTCGCGCATCTCGCGCACCTGATTCCATGACAAAGGCTGCAGCGCGGGCGGCAGATCAGAAGGCGCGGAATCCAGTTGCTTCACAATCTCTTCGAGAGCGGATGTGAGATTTTCTTGCGGCAGCGATTTGAGTGCGCCCGCTAGAATGGAAAGTGCATGAGCGCGGGCAGAAGTTGAATCCAGTGGCAGCGATGCTTGCTCATACTTGATGGAATTATTGTGCGTGCTGAGCAGGGCGTGCTCCAGATGATGGAACCACAGGCGCTCCGTGCGGTCGATGAAACCCGTGGTGAGGAAAATCGTGGCGGGCAGCGAGTATTGACGCAAGATCGGAAATGCGAGCTGTAAATTGGATTCATAACCGTCATCAAAAGTGATCGCCACGCTGCACTTCGGCAGGGGATTACCGTTTTTCTGGTGATCCACGATCTGTGCCAGAGGTAGAACTTGATAGCGTTGCGAAAGATGTTGGCAAATTTGAGTGAAGACGGATTTTTTGGTATGCGGTCGGATATCCAGCAGGCTGGCATCATCGTCCTCGCGAAGGCCGTGGAAGGTTAGAATGGAAGGTGAATGACACTGCAAGCTGCGGGCAAGAAGGGAAAATCCCCCTTGAGCAAGGAGGTGAACCAGAGACCGGTAAGCTTTAGCGATTTGCGACATTCCTTAATAATGATTCTTAAATTTGCCAATATACTACAATATTTATAGTAAATCAATAAAACTTCTATAATTATTCCACATTACTGTTGCTGAAAAACGGGTTTCGGCAGTTTTCAATGTTGCCTTGCTGAAAATGGCTCGGTCCTCCGGATGATTGAGCTGGGCCAGGGTTTTACTCATGGCCTCAATGTCGCCGGGTTCGACCAGCAGGCCGTTCTCGCCGTGGGTGATGACTTCCTTCACGCCAGAAACATGGGTGGAGATGCAGGGAAGTCCGCAGGCCATGGCCTCCATGAGGGCGAGACTTTGTGTTTCTCCGAACGTCGAGAGACAGAAAACATCCCATTGCCACATGCGCCGGATAAGTTCGTCTTGGGGCAGCATTCCAAGGAACGAAACCTGGCTGGCGATACCCAGATCCCGGGCCAGAGTTTCCAGTTCGCAGCGCATCGGGCCATCGCCTGCGAGTTCGAGCCGGGCTGTGAGCGACGGATTGTTTTTCGGCAAACTGGCAAACGCCAGCAACAGCGTGCGATAATCTTTGACGGGCATCATGCGCCCGGACATGCCGATGGTGTAGGTATCCCTCGCGGCATTTCCGAATTCCGCCGGACGGCGATAGCGATCCAGATCGAGTCCGTTGTTGATGATCGTGGACCGCCTGGCGCGGAACAGCGGGGCCAACCGACGCTGCACCTGGTTGCGATAGGACTCGGTGTTATAGACAACTCCGTCGCCCAAAATAAATGCTAGCGCGCT
>JAYVZW010000364.1:0-12253 GCA_043783015.1 Verrucomicrobiota bacterium | reverse complement strand
CCTCCCCCCAGGCGCGGGATGCCAAACGCGGATTGACGATGATTTCTGTTGGCGTTTGCGCGGTCAGAAAGGGTTTGCACTTCGCGCTGGAAGCGTGGCTTAAATCTCCGGCCTCACAAAGCGGAACATTTTTGATTGCGGGAGAATTCCTTCCCGCCTACCGGCAAAAACTCTCGGCCCTGCTGGCCCATCCCAGCGTGAAAGTGCTGGGCCACCGGCAGGATGTTTATGAACTGGTGCGGGACAGCGATGTGCTGGTGCTGCCCAGCATCGAAGAGGGATTTGGCCTCGTCTGCACGGAAGCCATGGCCAGCGGATGTGTTCCGCTCGTTTCCGACGCTTGCACCGATCTCTGCCGGCACATGGAAAACGCGCTCGTGCATCACGTCGGGGATGTCACGGCGCTCACGCAGCACATCACCCTGTTGCATGAAGACCGGGCGCTGCTGGAACGATTGCGGTCCGCAGGCATTAAACTGATCCCCGACATTACTTGGGATGCAGCCGGAGTAAAGCTGCTTCAAACCTATCGCGAAGTCATTGCCGCCGGCAAATCATCAATGGCAACAATCAACAGATGAATCCGATTGGGGCATCCATTTTATCAGTCTTGATCCTTGTGGTGCTGGGAGCTTCACGACGATGGGCGCTGCTGGGAATGATGGCCGGTGTCTTGTATCTAACCCAATCGCAGCAGGTGGAGGTTTTAGGGTTCAATTTCTATGCCATTCGATTCCTGGAGCTGGCCGGCTTTATCCGGGTCATGTCGCGGGGAGAGTTTTCTTTCTCGGGACTAAACAAGATAGACCGAGCGTTGCTGCTTTTTTACAGTTATATTGCCATCGTCTATTCGCTGCGATCCTCGGAAGGGCAGGCGAATATAATCGGCCTGTCGGTGGACGCCATGCTCTGCTATTTCACATTTCGCGGATTGATTGTTGACCTGGAAGATTTTCGACGGTTCCTGAAAGCGTTTTTCATTCTTCTGGCTCCCTATGCCGCGCTGGTTTTAATCGAGTCGTTGACCCGGCATAATTCCTTCTCATTCATCGGAGGGGGCATGGGCGGCTGGGAACGCGGGGATAGATTCCGCGCCGTGGGCACTTTTCGCAATCCGGATCTGTTGGGGGCGCTGGGCGCAAGCTTTTTGCCCTTATACATCGGCCTGGCCTGCGTGAAGGCGCAACGCAAGCTTGCCTGTCTAGGTATCGGCCTTTGTCTGGCGATTGTCTGGGCGTCTAATTCCGGCGGCCCCATCGGGGCTACCATCATGGCTTTGACCGGCTGGCTGTTGTGGAGAAAACGGACGCAGATGCGCACGGTGCGCCGCTGGATGATGGGCGGCCTGATATTGCTCGCCTTGGTAATGAAGGCGCCCGTGTGGTATTTGCTGGAGCGTGTCAGCCAGGTCACTGGAGGTGACGGTTATAATCGGGCCTATTTGATAGATGTTTCCTTCCAAAACCTCGGCCAGTGGTGGTTTGCCGGCATGCCCATCACTGAAACCGTGAACTGGTTTCCATACTCTCACCCGCTAACTGGCGGAGCCGACATTACCAACCAGTTCATATCCTTTGGCCTGACGGCGGGTTTGGGAGCAATCGTTCTGCTGATACTGCTCTTGAAACATACATTCAGCAGTCTTGGCGAGGCTTTGGCAACTGTTCGCTCCCATTCCGAGGAACCCAGTCCCGATGAATTTCTACTCTGGGGTTTTGGGGTGCTGGTTGCCACCCACATCATTACCTGGCTGGGGATCACCTACTACGATCAATTTTATGTGGTCTGGTTTTTGCAGTTGGCGGCCATTTCAAGTATTTCAACCAGTTGCATCAGAGCGTCGCTTGCGGAATCAGAGAAGATTGAAATTTTGCCAATGGAAGCTGAACATTTTGAACCGAAGATGCCGTTCGAACAACAATTTCGGTGAGATCCCAATATGCTCGTCAGCGTTATTATCCCCAGCTATAACCGCGCAAAAACCATTGAGCGGGCGGTCAACAGCGTGCTCGCCCAATCTTGGAAATCCTTGGAAGTGATCGTCGTGGATAGTGAATCTACCGATGGCACGGCGGAAATCCTGGCAGCCTACGGCGATAAAATCCGGCTCATCCGCCAGAAAAAAGAAGGTCCCGGTGCGGCCAGAAACGCCGGGATTATAGCGGCCAGGGGAGAAATCATTTCATTTTTGGACTCGGATGACGAGTGGTTGCCCGGCAAGACGGAACGGCAGGTGAAATTACTTGAGGCCACCGCGTCGGCGGGAGTCAAATGTTGCGTGTGCAATGCCCGGATGGAGTTTATCACCGGGACGGTGGATTCCTTTGCGGCGGCGCGCTTGGAGCCGGAACGGCGGGAGGGCATCTGGCTCAACCCGGCGGAGGTGCTCACGACCCGGTTTCTGTTCTTCAATCAGGTGGTCGCCGTCCGGCGTGAAGCCCTGGAACAATCCGGCTATTTTCGCCAGGGCATCATGGAGGACTATGATCTGGCCTTGCGGCTGGCGCTCACCGGGCCGTGGGCGTTTATTGCCGATCCGCTGGTGGTGTGGCATGAGCAGGCGGGCGATAATCTTTCCCGCACCCACAGCCAGATGGAGATCAGCTTGAAGGTGCTCGAAATTCTCATGGACACCAGCGATTCATCCCATTGGGGGCCGCTGCTGCCCGAAGCCTTGCTGGGCCGGCGCATCCGGGATTTGAAACAGGGAATCAGCGCTCTCCGTTTATCCGCCCGGACGAATCCAATGACCCGGCTTTCCGGCAGGCTCCTGCTGTTATATCTCCGGGGATGCGAGGCGCTGCATCGGCGCGGTTCGGTTTATCCGCACATGATTACGCGGGCCGTGTGAAAGGCAGGTTCAGCTTAAAACTTTCCAGGAAATGTCTATTCAGGATGGGTTCAGGTCTCAAATCGAGACAGCGTGTTCCCGGACGCGCCCCGTCAAGGAGGTTCCGGCTTCGCTTCCAAACACCCGCTTCAAATAAATGACGCCGGATTTTCCTGACAATGTTTCAGTTGTGGGTTGCGAGGGCGGGGCGTCAAGCCGCCGCCTTCAAGCGGGCAATTTTTTTATGGCCTTGGTATGCAACTTGCATTAAACTCGGTTGTTCGAGTTTTGATTTTTCTATTGTTAATACTATGACCGCGAGCATCCAGAATTACTTGAAAGTTTGCGCTTTCGCCATCAGCCTGCTGGCGTCTGCCAGCCAAGGCAAGGCCGCCACTTACTACATTGACTACGCTGGGGGCAGCGACGGCAACGCGGGCACGTCAACCGACACGGCGTGGCAACATTGTCCCGGGGACTCCAGCGCGACAGCCACAGCCGCCACAACCTCGCTGGCCGCAGGTGATACGGTGGTTTTCAAAGGTGGCGTCAGTTATATTATTACATCTAAAAAGTCTTATAGTATCTATGGCACGCCGGGAATCGGGGTTCTCTGGAGCGGCTCGCCCGACAGTCCCATCACCTACGATGGCAACAGTGCCGAGACTTGGGGAACTGGCAAGGCTCTCATCACCGACAACTACGGCACCAATGGTCATCTTGCGTTTTTCTTTTATTACGGCAAGGGCAGCAATACCGTCATCAAAAATTTCGACATCGGGCGGATGGGCGGCGCGGCGGTAATTCCGCCCGATGCCGGTTCTGCCCTGCCCGGCAACTACGCAGCGGGGATTTCTGCCGAAGTTGGCTTTCAGCATGTAACCATTGCGGATTGCTACCTGCACGAACTTGGCTATTGGCAGAACTTCAAGCCGGTCGGTAATAGTTCCATCGGGGGACACGGTATTCGGGCGGGCGGTGCGGGCAGCGGACAGGCTTATGAGACGGACGGGCTGGTCATCACCAACTGCGAACTGACCAAAGTCCGCAATCCCATTCAAATTCAAGCCTACAAGCTGAACAATCACATTGAGATTTCGCACTGCTATGTCCATGGCTTCATCGAGTGGTGCATGGATCTGGCGTATGTCGGGGACGGTGTTTACTGGGACAACATGTCTGTTCACGACAACATCTTCGAGGATTATGATGTTTATTACGGCAACAGTTACTGGACGGGCTACGAGGCCTCGCCGCATCAAAACGGCATTTACTGGCGGGCGGACGTTCACTGGAACATCGCGGCGACGAACATCAATTTTTACAACAACACCTTTCGCGCGACGGTCGGCGGTTATAAGGGGGGAACCTCCGCGCTCTATCTGGAAGGCCCGGCGCAGGCGAACATTTACAACAATGTCTTCTCGAAGATCCAGCCGGCCAATGCCTGCATTGTCCTGCAGATGTTTGACGCCCTGCCGCCCACCACCAATCTTCAGGCGCATATTTTCAACAACACCTTCGACACCGTTTCACCGCATATTTATTTCGCCGGCTGGCCGGATCACGCCACCGGAAAACAATGGTGGCCGCCCACCTGCCAGGTGTATGTCACCAACAACATCTTCGTGAACCCGCTGTCCAACGCCGGTTATCAATTCATCCTGCTGTTCGATTGCACGAATATGGTGCAAGTGGCCACGACAAGCATTCATTTGGACTACAATGATTATGTCATCAACAACAACCAGCATCCGGGGGATTTGATCGGAAATCAAAACGGCAACTGGGTGATGTTTCAATCTCACGGCTGGGAAGCGCACGGGCAGACAAATGATCCACTGTTTATGAACGCGGCCATCGGCGACTACAACCTTAAAACGAACAGTCCGGCCAAGGGTGGTGGCGTGAACCTTGGTGGATTGGATTTAGCCGGGATTTCAAACGACAAGGGAGGAAATCTTCGTCCGCCCATAGGGAGATGGACCCTTGGCGCATTTTTACCAATCGGTTCATCGCTTGCCCCCTATGTGTCGCTGGTGGCGTCACCCAGCACAATCCTCAGCGGTCAACCGACTACCCTGACCTGGACCAGCCTCAACGCCACTGACCTCAGCTTGAGCGGAATCGGCCCGGTTGCGCTCAACGGAAGCACAACCGTTTCCCCGGCGACAAAAACGAATTATGTCATCACCGCCACGGGCACGAGCGGAACGCAGTCGGCAAACGCCTGGATTTTAGTCAGGCCCAGCGCTCCCTTCCAGATCCCGCCTATTCTTAAATAATGGGAAGGTCAACGTGACGTTTTCAGTGAAGATGGAATAGATCGGTGTGCGGAAGACAAGGTAAAGTTTCAGCGAGCCGCCGCCATCCGGGTCTTTCCCGTCAAGGCGGGTTGAGACGTTGTTCATCACGCATTTTTTCGCCTGGGCATTGGCAACCAAACCTAAAATCAAACCAGATGGCCATCGGAACAATCGAACGCGCGGTGCATTTGTGGTCAAAGGTTCGCATCAGACTTTTCACGTTGCTGCTCTCCAGCCAGTTCGCGGAGATCGGCATGGGAGCCAGGATCGCACCGCCCTTTCGGTTTTATGGCTTGAATGAGATGAGCTTGGGCGAGGGCGTGATGATCAACCCGGATTGCTGGCTGCAGACCATTCCGGGTTACGGAGAGGCGGGTGCTTCAAAACTCATCATCAAGGCGCATGCGGGCATTGGGATGGGGGCTCACATCTCGGCCGCGAAGCAGGTGATTATCGGGGAACATGTCCTTTTGGCGCGCAATGTCTATATCTCGGATCACGCCCATGCTTTTGAGAACATCAAAACCCCCATTATGCAACAGGGTATAAATGGCATTGCGCCAGTCTCCATCGGACGGGGCACTTGGCTGGGCCAAAACGTCGTCGTTCTGCCGGGAGTGACCATTGGCCAGCATTGTGTGGTGGGTGCCAATTCCGTGGTCAAGTCGTCCATTCCAGATTTCTCCGTGGCGGTCGGCGCACCGGCGCGGGTTGTTAAACAATATAATCACGAAACCGGCCAGTGGGAAAAGACCAGGGCTGTTGAGAAGCCGTCATGAAAACCATCAAACAGCCACCCTCACCCATGCCGGAACTGATCATTGAAGCGGGGCGCGCGGAACGCCAGTATTGGCGCGACCTGTGGCGGTATCGCGAGCTGTTCTATTTCCTGGCGTGGCGCGACCTCCTCATCCGCTACAAGCAAACCGTGGTCGGGGTGCTATGGTCATTGATCCGCCCCGTGCTGACCATGCTGGTGTTGACGATTGTGTTTGGCAAATTAGGGAAAATGCCGTCGGGCGGC
Organism: Verrucomicrobiota bacterium; assembly: GCA_043783015.1. Lineage (GTDB taxonomy): Bacteria > Verrucomicrobiota > Verrucomicrobiia > Verrucomicrobiales > Verrucomicrobiaceae > VFKE01. The sequence goes on along the minus strand of JAYVZW010000364.1, from coordinate 6,093 downwards.
GTGCCGTATCCCATACTGGTATTTTGCGGCATATTGCCGTGGCAGTTTTTTTCGATGGCGCTTTCCGAAAGCGGCAGCAGTCTGGTGAATAATTCAAACCTGATTTCCAAAGTTTATTTCCCGCGCCTCGTTGTGCCGGCCAGCAGCGTGATCACCAGTTTTGTGGATTTTCTGATCTCGGCGGTTTTTCTGGTGGCGCTGATGATCTGGTATCGGTTCGTGCCGCCGCCGACCATCTGGCTGCTGCCGTTGTTTGTCGTGCTGGCGTTCGCCGCCTCGCTCGGTGCCGGACTTTGGATTGCCGCATTGATGGTGAAATACCGGGACTTCCGGTTCATCGTGCCGTTTGCCGTGCAGTTCGGGGTTTATATTTCGCCCGTGGGTTTTTTGAGCAGTGTGGTGCCGGAAAAATGGCGGCTGCTTTATTCACTGAATCCGATGGTGGGCGTGATTGATGGTTTTCGATGGGCGATTCTGGGCGGGCAGGAGCCGTTTTACTGGCCGGGGTTTGCGGTGTCCCTGGTCACGGTCTTGCTGCTGGTTTCGACCGGCATCTGGTATTTTCGCAAGACGGAACGGACCTTTGCCGATGTAATCTAAAAAACGAAATCAGGAGGCGCCTCTAAATTTCAGTTTTACACTTTCACCTGCACTCTCAGCTTTCTACCATCCTATTTTTGAAATGAGCGACACCGTCATCAGCGTGGAGCATCTCTCCAAGAGCTACATCCTCGGGCATCAACGCAACCGGCATGACGGCTTGCGGCACCAGGTCGAAGCGGCGTTTCGGAATCCCTGGCGCTGGTGGAAGGGTAGAAGCCGGAACCAGAGGGAAGAACGCGAGGAATTTTGGGCGCTCAAGGATGTTTCCTTTGAGGTGAAGCAAGGCGAGGTCGTGGGCATCATTGGCTGCAACGGGGCGGGAAAATCCACCCTGCTGAAAATCTTGAGCCGGATCACGGAACCGGCTTCCGGGCGGATTCGCATTAAGGGACGGGTGGCCAGTTTGCTGGAAGTCGGCACCGGCTTTCATCCCGAACTGTCCGGGCGCGAAAACATTTTTCTGAACGGGGCGATTCTGGGAATGCAGCGGGCGGAAATCAAAAAGAAATTTGACGAGATTGTGGCGTTTGCGGAGGTGGAAAAATTTCTGGACACGCCGGTGAAACGCTACAGCAGCGGCATGTATGTGCGGCTGGCCTTCGCCGTGGCCGCGCATTTGGAACCGGAAATCCTGATAGTGGATGAAGTATTGGCCGTGGGCGACGCCGCGTTTCAAAAAAAATGCCTGGGCAAAATGAAGGATGTTGCCGGACTTGGGAGGACAGTGCTTTTTGTCAGTCACAATATGTCGGCCGTCAAGAGTCTCTGCCAAAGAGCCATCCTGCTGCGGGACGGCGTGCTCAACCTCGACGGCACCAGCGACCGGGTTGTGGGCGAATACCTCGGCGGCAACGGCAAATCCAAGCTTGACCTCGTCTGGCCGGAACCGCAGGTTCCACCAGTCAATCGTCAAGTCTGGTTACGCCGCCTCGCCATCGAAGCCGAACCGCGCGACCCCAATTTCGATATTACCATTGCCAGCTCGATTCGCATCGTGGCGGAATACTGGAACGAGGTGGACGGCGCCCTGCTGAACCTGAGCCTTGTGCTCTATACTGCCGACGACATCTGCGTTTTGAACACCTGGTCCAAGTCAGAGCGATTGCCGCGCGGTTTTATCCGGGGCGTTTGCCACATCCCCGCCCACTTCTTGAACGATGAGCGTTACCAAGTGCGGCTGTTAATCGTGCGCGACAATTCGGTGGCCTTGACCGATCAGGGCAGCCTGCTTTGGTTCGAGGTCAAGGAGGCAGCCAGTGAGGTTTGTTGGTTTGGCAAAATCATCGGCGCGGTGCGGCCACAACTGGCGTGGGACACGGCCCCCATCACCAATCGTGCCTGAGTCACCCTCTTTTTTTAACGTGAAAAAGCTGCTCAAAGCATTGGTCACCGCCCCCCTGCGCCGGACGCTCCGCGCCGGTCAGGGCCGCGCCCGGCGGGCGTGGTCGCGGCGTTTCGGCTCTTTTTACTGCCCCGTCTGTGAGACGCGCCTGGCCTGCTTCAATCCTCTGCCAGCTTTCTATCGGGAGAACTGGCAACTCTATGGCTTTGATAGTTCGAAGCTCGAAGCTGAAACCATCAACGAGACGCAATATACCTGTCCGCTTTGTGGCGCCTCTGATCGTGACCGGCTCTATACTCTTTACCTGCGCGAGCGCCTGGTCACTGCACCTGCCGCATTCAAGTTGGTGGATTTCGCCCCGGCCCCATCGCTGCGCGGCTGGTTCCAGCGAACGTGTCGGATTCAGTATCGGACGGCCGACTTGTTCATGGAGGGTGTGGATGACCGCGTTGACCTGACCGACATGAACATCTACCCAGACGGTTCCGTGGATGCCTTTGTCTGTTCGCACATTCTCGAGCACATACCCGATGATCGCCGGGCGCTTCAAGAGTTGTTCCGGATCTTGAAACCCGGCGGCTGGGGCATTCTCATGGTTCCCATCTGCCTCAAACGGCGTGAGATTTTCGAGGATCCCACCAAGACTGCTTCCGAGGCTGACCGCTGGCGTTATTTCGGGCAAGGCGACCATGTGCGGATATACAACAAACAGGGTTTTATGGATCGAATCAGTTCCGTCGGATTCAAGATTCAGCAGTTGGGAGTCGGTCACTTCGGCGCGGACACATTCCGGCGCTGTGGTATAACGGAGAAGAGCGTGCTCTATGTGGGTGAGAAACAAAAATAGAATGAGATCCGAATCATTCCACGAACCATCCGTCCCAACAATTCATCGGGGTCATTCGATTGAAGATCGCCTTAAAGATGATCCCGGGCTGCAAGTTCCACCTGGGTCATTATGCCTGCTGCGGAAAAAAATGATCTTCTCAACTCTATGAGCATCCTGGTCACAGGCACTGGTGGTGGCGCGGGCCAAAGCGTCTTGAAGGCGCTGCAAGACGCGGACTACCGCGTGGTCGCGGCGGACGGTGAGGCGCTGGCCACGGGGCTTTACACCACGGGCAAGGGGTATGTGATTCCGTATGCGAACTCGCCGAGGTTCATTGAACGGTTACTGGCGATCTGTGAGGCCGAGGGCGTGCGACTGATCTTCCCAGGTCTTGATGCTGAGTTGCCCGTGCTGGCGCGGCATCGAGAGGCGTTTACGAGGAATGGGGTCACGCTGGTGGTGAGTGAGGAGAGCGTGGTGCGCATCTGTGATGACAAGCTGGCCACGGCGGACTTCCTGAAGGCACAAGGGCTGCCATTCCCCCGAACCTGGACGCTCTGTGATTTTGAAGGTGATGCGGTTCCATTCCCCCTCATCTTGAAGCCAAAGGTGGGCGGGGCGCGCTCCAAGGGCGTGCGGGTGGTGAAGACCGATGCGGAACTCGCAAAGGCGCGCACCGAATTGGATGGCGCAGCCTTTGTAGCACAAGAGTTGATTGAGGGGCCTGAATATACCTGCGGCACGCTAACTCTGGACGGACATTGTGCCGGAGCCATCGTGCTGCGCCGCATACTGCGGGATGGTGATACTTACAAGGCCTTCGTCGAGCGAGATGCGATGCTGGAGGCGTTTGTCATGGACGTGGCGAACCGCTTGCAACCCTTTGGCCCATGCAACTTCCAGCTTCGGACAAGGGACGGCGTGCCCTACATTTTTGAGTTCAACGGCCGATGCTCGGGCACGACATACTGCCGGGCGTTGGCGGGATTCAATGAACCAAGGATGATTGCGGACTTCATCCTCAAGGGCACTGTGCCGGCTTTCGAAGTGCGCCCCATCACGGTGCTGCGCTACTGGAAGGAACTGGTGGTGGACAATGAGTCCGTGGCGGCGTGCGAGACCGGACACGAAGTGAATATCCGAGCCGGACTGCTTTGAGATGACCGACCATCGAAACATTGCCGTCGTCACGGGAGCCAATGGCTTCCTGGCGCGGAACCTTATTCCGTCGCTGGTGGATGAAGGCTGGCGTGTGATCGGTGTCAGCCGTGAGAAGGTCAGCAGCACTGCCTGCCAGACCCTGACTTGGGAAGAATTTTGGAGCGGGGCGGTGGTTGAGCCGCAAAAGATAAAGGTTCTATTTCATCTGGCCGCATTCATCCCGCCAAACATGGAAGATCCGGCCCATGCGGCAGCGTGTCTGAACACGAATGCGCTGCTCACGCTAAAGCTGGCAGAACACATGGTGGCGCATGGTCGGGCGCGTTTTGTTTACTGCTCCGGCGGGTTGGTGCAGGGTTTTGAAAAGGCTTCGCTCACCGGACATGCGCATGGTCTGGCCCTGCACCGGGCCTGCTTTTATCTGCTCTCAAAACTTGTGGGCGAGGTTTATGTGGAGCGCACGCGGAAGCTAAAAGGACTGGACGCGATTACATTCCGGGTTGGCTCCTGCTATGGTCCCTGGATGCCGGAGCGCTCCATGGTGTCGCGGTTTGCCGCTTTCGCGGAGCAAGGGAAACCCCTGCCGCTTCGGAATGGCGGGGCAGAACAGTTCGACCTCGTTTATGCTCCCGACGTCGTGCAGTGTCTGATACGCGGGGCGAAATCCGGCAAGCAGGGCATCTTCAACGCCGGCAGCGGGCAGGCCGTAACCGTGCGAAAGGTGGCTGAAGCCGTGAATCGGGTTTTTGGCAATCAAGCCGGGGTGGTTTACGAGGAGCCAAGCACACCATCCTTGCAGCCGGGCTTTGCGCCTCTCCCCATGCGCCGCACGACGATGGCGTTTGGCTGTAAGCCACGCAAACTTGCGAGAGGGTTGGAAGACTTCCGCTCATGGCTTGAAACAAGGCGGGCAGCATGAAGGTTGCAATTATCAGCGACATCCACGGCAACCTGCCCGCGCTGGAGGCCGTGGTATTGAAAATCCGGGATGTGGATGCGGTCATGTGTCTGGGCGACGTGGTGAACTATGGTCCGTGGAGTGATGCGTGCCTGGAACTGTTGCAGACGCTGCCGGGGCTTACCTTGCTGGAGGGCAATCATGAGGCGCTGTTCCTCGGCAAGGAGCCGCTGGAACATGAGTTGCCGCTGGTGCAGCAGTTTTATCATGCCTCGTTTGCGCGCTTCACGCGACGCGACTTGATCGAAAACCTGCCGCTGAAGGCCGCCCTCGACGGTTACTTCTGCGCGCACACCCTGCATGGCCAGAAAATTTACCAAGACACGGATGTGGTGCCGCCGGGCGACTGCTTCATCGGGCATACGCACCATGCCTTCCATGTGGAGCGGCATGGTAGCCAGGTGGTGAATCCAGGCAGTGTCGGGCAGAACCGGAAGCGCTTGGATATGGCCTGCTACGCACTGTTCGATACGGCAACTCGCAAGGTTGACCTGGGGCAAGTGGCATATCCGGTAAGCGTGCTGCTCAACGAGATGAAGACACTCAATTATCCACCAGAATGCCTGGCGTATTTTCAAAGCAAGCTATGAACCACACGACCCGCACTTTTTTTTCTAGTAATTCTCCGCAGTCCGCCAAATCTTGACGACTGCGAAATAAGGTTGCAGTGAGTGCATTGAACTAATTCGAGCTTGACCTTGAACGAACCTAAAACGCGGGAAACCATGTCCGGTGTGGCGACGGGTTATCGGCACCGGTTGTATGCAGAATCGTTGGGAGAGTTTGGCGTGCCGAGGGAACTTGCCAATGCGGGCGGGTGGATTCTCCAGCGCCAGACACCTATTCCAGGTCTGCAAGACGCGATGGGCTGCTATCCCTTGTGCTGCTGTCACGATTGGCAGCGGCTCAAGGAAGATTTCGGACAACTGCAGGACTCGGTCGTTTGCCTCTCATTGGTCGCCGACCCGTTTGGCAATCATACGCCGGAATTGCTTAAATCGTTGTTTGAAGTGGCGCTTCCCTACAAACAGCATTTCATCGCCGACCTTGACCTGCCATTGGAGCAATACACTTCCGCACGACATCGGAAATACGCGCGCCGGGCGCTTAAAAAAATTACCGTGGAGATTTGTTCCGATCCGCTGGCGCAGCTGGACGAGTGGGTCAGGCTCTATGGCCATCTCATCGCGAGACACCAGA
>JAYVZW010000363.1:0-4089 GCA_043783015.1 Verrucomicrobiota bacterium | reverse complement strand
TGGGTCAATCTTATTGGCAAGGGCTACCCAGCACCCCGGAACAAGTTTCGCTGGTGCACGGACAGGCTCAAAATTAAGCCATCAAACAAGTTCATCCTCGACCTAACGCGTAAATCTGGACGTGCGATTCTTGCGCTGGGGGTTCGGAAAGCTGAGAGCCAGCGGCGAGCCAGAACCATGGCGGAACATGAAGTGGACCGCGCACGAGCACGTCTCAGCCCCAACGCCAGCCTGCTGGGCTGTTTGGTATATTCACCAATCGAGGATTGGACCAACGATGATGTGTGGCTCTTTTTGATGCAGGTCAAAAACCCGTGGGGGTGGAACAACAAATCACTGCTCACAATGTATCAGGGAGCAACTGCTGATGGCGAATGTCCACTGGTCGTGGACACGACAACTCCCTCGTGTGGTGACAGCCGATTTGGTTGCTGGGTTTGCACCCTCGTGGAGCAGGACAAATCCATGAATGCAATGATTCAAAATGACGTGGAGAAAGACTGGATGCTTCCGCTGTTGCGGCTTCGGAACATGCTCGACTTCCGGTTGATGAATGAGCCTGAACACCCGATGAAATCTCCGATTCCTGTTGCGCCTTCACCGGATTCCGATGATGCGGCCCTCTCTACTTTGTCAACTGACCGCCACTTGCGGGACTGGCGGCGCATGAACGGCTCCGTGCAGCTCATGGAGGGCGCGGGAAAAGTAATTCCAGGGCCATACACTCAAGCGGTGCGCGAGCGTTGGCTGCGCGAACTGCTACGCGCTCAAGAACATATCCGGCGGCATGGTCCGCAGGATATGAAGCAATTTGAAATCATCTCCATCGCGGAGCTGAATGAAGTTCGGCGCATCTGGGTTGTAGTGAAAAATGAAATTGAGGATGAACTTCCCGCCATTTACGAAGAAGAGACGGGCCGGAAGTTCCCAGGCCATGCACTTGACAGTCAGCCTGGCATCCGCTCTGCCGATCTGCGGTTGCTTCGCGACCAATGTGGAACCGAGAAAGCGAGGCTCTACGAATTGTGCCGGGATGTTCTGGGAGTTGAAGTGCGGAACCGACACAAGAGGTTGCGGAAACCGGTCTTGGAAGAGCTTACGAAGGTCTTCCGACGCTATGAATTTGAATCCGAAGCGGAAGCAATCGGCGCTCTCCAGCAGGAGAAAGCGGATGCGAGCGCACTCAATCAACCGTTGGCTTAACCCAACAATTCAGTTCGTTTCAGGTGATTTTCCATCGCTTAACTTTGCATCATTTTGGCGCTTATCAGGGGCGTCATTCCTTTGACCTGACCATTCAATCAGAGCGGCCCATCATTCTAATCCTGGGGTTGAATGGCAGCGGGAAAACGACTTTGCTCACGGCATTGCAACTGATCCTCTTCGGTCGTCACGCTGAACCTGCAATTGATTTTGGGCAACGCGGCGGGTGCTCGTATGAAGAATATCTGTCGGGGTGGATAAATCACCAAACCGACCAAAGCGAGGGGGCGTCGTTGGAATTAGAATTCACGCATACCCTTGCAGGCGTTCCGCGCAATGTTCGTTTAGTTCGCGCCTGGCGCAAACATGAAGCACGCGCTTACGCCAAGCCAAAACGACGTGTCGTGGTAGGTATTGAAGTTTCCTTCAACGAGGAGCCTGCCGTCGTTCGGGAAACAATCGACGTGTTGATTGACGGGCAACGCGACAACCACCTTTCCACTCACTGGGATGATTCAGTGGATGAATTTTTGCCGCGCAAGCTGGCACCGCTATTCTTTTTCGATGGAGAGCGTCTTGATGCCTGGTCTTCGTCGGAACTGCGCACAACACTCATTTCCGATTGCTTGCAAGAACTTCTGGGGCTTGAGGTCATCGACCGCACGTTGGCGGATCTAGCAAATATGCAGCGTGAATATTCGCGTAACGCTGCTCCGCTGTCTGCTCAAGTGGATTTGGATGCGCACCGGAATGTCATTGCGCAAAAAGAGGGCATCATCACTACTCTTGTGCAGCAAGAGGCACAGGCAAACGATGAAGTTCAGCGGCGCGAGACGATGCTAAGAAAAGCTGAAGCCAATCTCGAACAACGTGGTGGCAGGCTATGGCAGCAGCGCAGCGAACTCCAAGCTCTGCTTTTAGCAGCGGAATCGCGATTGAGTCTTGCTCGGCAGCAAATGCTCATGAAGAAGCTTGAGACGGATAGGAGGCGGCGAGACTGGACGGATTTCCTTCAGCTCACGCACGAGCGCGATGCCGCCCTGCTGGCGGCAATTCCCCCAGAACTTCATTCCGCTTTGGTGCAAGTGCTCGACACCAATACGCTGCCCCTTCTGCCGCCATAGGTCATCCGTAAAAAAGCAGGCAATAGCAAGGCTGGTGCCAAAGCCATGCCAGGGGCATTGCGTGACCCCGCAGGAGCGGCAGAGGAAGCAGACACTGAAGTATCACGCCTTAAAGCTTTGCTTAACCGTGTGCCAGAGGACCATGAAGTGACGCCCTTGCTGTCGGAAAGAGATGGCTGCACTTCAGACCTGCAACAGTCGCGATTCCGACTTTACGAAATCAGTGGTCAATTGTCTCGGCATCGCACTGAATTGGAGCGGGCCAGAGCAATGCTCCAGAGAGAGGCTGAAACATTCGCCCGCGAGCTGAGGCTGCACCATGCTGCTGTCCGCTCCCTCACTGACTGCGAGACGGTTCGTGCCGAATTAATTGGGTTCCGGCAATCCCTTGTGGAACGTCATACGCAGGCAATCTCAAAACTGATTACTGACAATTACCAACGTCTGCTGCACAAGAAAACCTTGCTCTTTGAGAAGGCGGCAATTATTCCCGTGCATCAGAGCAAGTCTGAAGAAAGCCCTTCGCGCTTTACGCTGCTTCTGCTGAAGGACGGAATTGTCGTTGATGCAGACCGCCTCTCTGCCGGTGAAAAGCAACTGCTTGCGCTGGCGTTGATTTGGTCTCTATCCCAAGCGTCAAACATAAGCGTCCCGGTAGTGATTGACACCCCCTTGGGCCGTTTGGATTCCGCGCACCGGCAGGCTGTCATTGATGACTATCTGCCCGCTGCCGCAGTTCAAGTCCTGGTCTTTTCCACAGACGAGGAAATCGAACCTGAGCACCACCCAAACCTGCCAACTTCCAGGGTAATAAAGCTCGGGCAGAATCAGGTATCACAGGCGAGGAAGAAGCGTGTCAACCAACCACGCTAGTCTCTGGCCGCCGACATTGACGCCTGAGATTTCGGCATCCTGCAACTTCTCCTGGTCGTCAAGGTGGCTTCCTAAAGAGCCTTGGTTCTCCACGAGCCAATCAAGATATGGGTGATGTTGAGTGTCCTCGTTGCATTCCCGATGGTAGGAGCCGTCAAGTTTAAGCTTTTCGGCTGCCTTGAGATTGCTGTTCTTGTTATTCGCGGTCCGTCGGATGGGAGCGAAATTCAGGATGGTTTTAGCTTCGACATGTCCTGGTGCATACTCAACAACCGCTGAGTCGGGGTAAACGTGGTCAACCTGGTAATGCTTGGCCTTCGTTCCGAATGTTAGTGGCTCAAAGCCAGCGTCGCCTTCGGAGTCAGGAAGCAGGCACGCATTGAAAACGCGAGATGCCTTCTTCTGGTCTGTTATTTTGAGCATCGCAACGAGCCTGGCACGGTCAACTTGAGTTCCCAGCATCACTTGCACAACATTTTGCGAGAGTTCATCAGCGATCTCGGATAGCGATTTTGTCTTTATTAACAGCTCCCGCGCATAAACTCGTGTGCGTCCTATCTTTCCAGACAGCAATGCGCGGTAGTTTGCCCGCAGGAAAAGAAGAAGCTCGGCATCTTCGCTTGTTCCATTACTGAGAAAAGTAGGTTTGCCTCCGGTCTCCAAGAAACGGCGGTAGTAGTAGCAGAGCAGGCCAGCAAAAGGGATGGTGCCGGTAAGCCGGATTTCCCGGACCATTGCATGTGAGTCAGACACGTTGATTTCTTCAACAAAATCCAAAAAAGCATTCACGCTTTCTACGCTCAACGTGCCATTCCATTCAAGAAAAACTGATGTAGCATGTTGCGCCTGATTCTCTGTAAGAGCGGCCAGAATGACTGCCGCAAATGGG